>USNZ01000256.1 GCA_900556255.1 uncultured Oscillospiraceae bacterium | reverse complement strand
TTGTTAAATGTGTAGGGGCGACCAATGGTCGCCCGCCAACTTAGCGCAGCAATGCGTTTTCCGGGTTGGTTTTCTTACAAGGCAAACGGGCACGGGCGAGCAATGCTCGTCCCTACAAGAGTTTTTCAACTTAAAAGCAGGATGCCCGGCGGGCATCCTGCTTTTTTACACGCCGCTGTGCAGCTTTGCCAGCGCGCAATATTCCTGCTCATTGGCCGAGATGGAAGCCGCCTGCTCGGCGCTGACCGGGCGCAGCACCCTGCCCGGCACACCCACGACCAAACTGCCCGCCGGGATGACCGCGTTTTGCGGCACCAGCGCCCCGGCGGCAATCAGACTGCCTGCCCCGATGACCGCGCCGTTCAAAACGGTGGCATGCATACCGATCAGGCAATTATCCCCCACCGTGCAGCCGTGCACCACCGCACTGTGCCCCACCGACACCCCGCGCCCCAGCGTTACATCCAAATCGGGGCCTGTATGCAGCACGGCGTTGTCCTGCACGTTGGTGTTTTCGCCCACCGTAATGCGCCCGGTATCGGCGCGCAGCACGGCACCGTACCACACGCTGCTGCCCGGCTGCAGCACCACCTCGCCCGCCAACGTCGCGTTGGGGGCCACAAAAGCCGCCCCTGCTGTTTGCGGGGCTTTTCCGTCTACGGTAAATTCTGCCATTTTGCAACACCTCTGCCTTTACTATACGCGCCGCAACAAAAAATTGCAAGATGCCTGCCGCGTGTGCTACAATAGAGAATATAAGGAGTGGAAACGACATGGCTATCAAGATGATTTGCAGCGACATTGACGGTACGCTGCTGCAATACGGCAAAAAAGAACTGGAAGGCGAAATTTTTGACCAGATCCGCGCCCTGCACCAAAAGGGCATTTTGTTCTGCCCGGCATCGGGGCGGCAATACACCAGCCTGCGCAAGCTGTTTGCCCCCGTGGCGGATTGCTGCGCCTTTTTGTGCGAAAACGGCGGCGTGCTGTATAAGGACGAACAGTGCCTTGCCGAGAACCCCATGCCCCGCGCTTTGGCGGAGGAGATCGCGCTGGATTTCTGGAACCGCAGCGACGGACGCGGCGAGGTGATGCTGTCCGGGCAAAACTGCGCGTATCTGATGGAGCGCGGCCTCGGTATGCTGGACCGCATACGGTTTATCGGCAACCGGTACCGCGTGATCTCCCACCCTGCCGAGGTGCCGGAGGATATCGTCAAGGTTTCGGTCTATCTGTACGAGGGGGTCGGTGCCTATGTCGAGCGCTTTGTCCCCCGTTGGCAGCAGGCCAACTGCGCCGTAGCCGGGCCGTATTGGATCGACACGACCACCGCCAACAAGGGCATCGGTGTGCAAAGCCTGTGCCACGCACTGGGCTTCGGCCTTGACGAGGTAATGGCCTTCGGTGACAATTACAACGATGTTTCTATGCTGGATCTCGTGGGTACACCCTACATTATGGACGCCGCTGCCGCCGAGCTGCGCGACCGTTACCCGCTGCACACCCCCCGCCCGGAGGACATCCTGCGCACCCTGCTGTAAGCGCAAGCCCAGCCCGACGCGGTAACCTTGGTTATTTTTGACCAAAATGACCAAAAGAAGCCGCATTATTTTCCCCTTTTTCCGTTGACGTTGTGCAAAAAGTATGTTATTATAATAACGACTTAATGCTGGCTGTACGCCTGAACGGCTTGCAGCTTTTGGGAGGAAATCGCTATGAAAGAGTTCACTTATACCATCAAGGAGCCTGTTGGTATCCATGCACGTCCCGCCGGTATGCTGGCCAAGGAAGCCAAGACCTGCCAGAGCACCGTTACCATCGTCAAGGGCGACAAGTCCGTTGACGCTACCCGCCTGATGGCCCTGATGGGCATGGGCATCAAGTGCGGCGATACCGTTACCGTCCGCATTGAGGGCGCTGACGAGGAGACCGCCGCCCCCGCTTTGGAGAAGTTCTTCAACGAAAATCTGTAAGGGCAATACCGCATAATTCTAAGTGCCGATACGGCGAGCGAGGTGCGGCAG
>USNZ01000255.1 GCA_900556255.1 uncultured Oscillospiraceae bacterium | reverse complement strand
GCCAGCAGGCAGGCACCGGAGGAAAGGCCAAAGGCCTTCTGGATGCCGGGGACCAGAATGATCATGCCCACCAGGCCGAACAAATCACCGCCCACAATGATGGAGAACAGTACCCACAGCGCCGAAATGCCGATGGACTGACCCAGAATTTTGGGGCCGATAAAGTTGCCGTCAAATTGCTGAATGACCAGAATCAGAATGACAAAGACAAACGCCTGTACGGGGTCAACCAGCAGCAGAATAAAGATGCTGGGCACCGCGCCGATGAACGGTCCAAACACCGGGATGATGTTCGTGATGCCGATAAATACGCTGATCAGCATCGCATAATCCAGGCGCAGAATGGTCATGGCCACAAAGGTGATCGCACCGATAATGGCCGAGTCGATGATTTTGCCAACAAAAAAGCCGGTAAAGTTGGCGTTGGCGTAGCTGCAGATACGCAGTACATTGGCTGCCATCTTGCGCGGAAAAAACGCATGCGTCAGTGTGCGCAGCTGGTGCAGCAGGTGGTCGCGATCCGCCTGCATGTAGGCGCTGGCCGCCACAGCGGTAAATATGCCCACAAAGTTGGACGCCACACTGCCGATGGACGCCAGAATCTGCGGCATGGCGTCGGTTGCCAGCTTGCTGATATTGTTGACCAGCGTGGCGGTATCGCTCAGGGTTTGTATGGCTTTGTCTAAATTGACTGCGTAGGTTTCCTGAATGTACAGCAGGGTATCCTTGGCGTTGGACGCATAGGTTGAAAAGTTGTTGAACAGCATCATCACACTGGCCACAATTTGGGGAATGACCATCCACGCCAGCAAAAACAGCACCAGTACCGCCACGGCATAGGCCAGCAAAATAGCTACCCAGCGAAACTTTTTGCTGTTTTTCAGCAGCTTTTCCTCAAAAAAATTCACCATGGGGTTCAGTATATAGGCAAGCACCACGCCCCCCGCGAACGGCGACAGAATGTCCAGAAACTTTTGTATGCCGCCCACAAAGTACCCGATATTGTTCAAAAGCAGATAAAACGCAATGCTGGCAAAGATCAGGCACATCCAGTCCAGCATGGTGTCAGGTTTTTTTTCCAAAAAATTTTTGCTCACGCCTTATAGCTCCTTTTTTGTATTATTACCATTGTACCGCTTTCCGTGCAGGTAGACAAGACCCCTTTGCATAATTTACAGAACTTTTACGGTTGCGCAAAATCACCTAAGCGCGTATACTGAGTATAACGATTCTGCGCAAGAAAGGATTGCATACACGATGAAAATTTTGGTCAGCGCCTGTCTTTTGGGCGTTCCCTGCAAGTATTCCGGCGGCAGCAACCGTGTGTCCGGCATGTCCGAGGCCCTGCAAGCGGCGGGGCATACGCTTGTGCCTGTCTGCCCCGAGGTGTACGGCGGGCTGCCCACGCCACGCACCCCCGCCGAACGGGTGGGGGAGAAAGTTCTGGCAAAGGATGGGCGCGATGTGACCGCACAATACAAAAAAGGCGCAGCGGCAGCCTTGCAGCTGGCACACCTGACCGGCTGCACCGCCGCCGTACTCAAAGCCAACAGCCCCAGCTGCGGCTGCGGCATCATTTACGACGGGACTTTCAGCGGGCACAAAATCTGCGGCAACGGCGTAACGGCGGAGGTTCTGCTTGCGGACGGGCTGGCGATTTATAACGAGGAAACCTATACCGAGCTGTTGTAACTTTCATAAACAGCAGCGCCCCTGCGGGAATTCCGCAGGGGCGCTGCTGTTGCGTTTAATGGTTTTTGTAATAATTGATCAGGCAGCCGTCGGCCAAAATCTGCCGTTCGGCGTCGGTCATTGCGCCCAGCCGCACCGCAAAAGGCACAAGACGTCCGTCCGGCTTGACAGCCACCGCGGGCAGCTGTTCCTCTGCCGTCAGCAGTGCCTTGCGCACACCGGGCAAAAAGACGTAATCGTCCTTGGCAAGCACGTCGGGGGTATCGGTCACAAAGGGCAGCATGCCCCAGTTGATGCAGTTGGAGCGATACCGCTTGGTTGCGTACTCGGCGGCGAT
>USNZ01000254.1 GCA_900556255.1 uncultured Oscillospiraceae bacterium | reverse complement strand
CCTTGCGGGGCAGCGGGGCGGGGGTCAGGCGCAGGAACTCTTTCAGGAACGGCTCCACGCCGAAGTTGGTCAAAGCCGAACCGAAGAACACGGGGCTTAATTCGCCGTGCTGCACGGCGTCAAGGTCAAATTCCTCGGCAGCGCCGTCCAGCAGCTCGATGTCCTCCGCCAGCTTTTCGTGGTTGGCAGCGCCGATCAGCGCGTCCAGCGCGGGGTCGCCCAGCTCGGATTCAATTTCATCGACCATCTTCACGCCGTTGGCGCGGCCGTCGCTTGTGAAAGCCAGCACGCGCTTGGCATTGCGGTCGTACACGCCCTTGAAATCCTTGCCGCAGCTGATGGGCCAGTTCATCGGGTAGGTCTTGATGCCGAGAATTTCCTCGATGTTTTCCATCAGCTCAAAGGGGTCGCGCGCCTCGCGGTCCATCTTGTTGACAAAGGTGAAAATGGGGATATGGCGCAGCGTGCAGACCTTGAACAGCTTGATGGTCTGCGCCTCAACGCCCTTGGCGGCGTCGATGACCATGACCGCACAGTCGGCAGCCATCAGGGTGCGGTAGGTATCCTCGCTGAAGTCCTGGTGTCCGGGGGTGTCCAGAATGTTGATGCACTTGCCCTGATAATTGAACTGCAAAACAGACGATGTAACGGAAATTCCGCGCTGCTTTTCGATGTCCATCCAGTCAGAAACGGCGTGCTTGGCGCTCTGCTTGCCCTTGACGGAACCGGCAGACTGAATCGCCCCGCCGTACAGCAGCAGCTTTTCGGTCAGGGTCGTTTTGCCGGCGTCGGGGTGCGAAATGATCGCAAAGGTGCGCCGGGATTCGATTTCTTCGCGTAACGAAGCCATGGGTCACTCCTTAAATCTATCAAACAAAGTTCTAAAAACTACAACACTTTATTCTACACGATTTTGCGACAAAACGCAATAAAAATTTTTTGAGATTATCCAAATTGTATAATGTTAAAAATCGTAACCAAAACGGATAACTGTGCCGTGTATAAAACGTCCGCCGCGCGCGCAGACTAGGGGCATACAACAACAATCTGCAGGTAAAGGATGGGGGACAATGGACCGTTTCAAAGCGTTTGTACGGGAAAAGGGTTTGTATCTGTTGTGCCTGGCGGTGGCGTTTGCGGCCACGGCGGCGGGCATTCTGGCGCTGCGGCGCATTGTGGGGCATCTGACGGGGCAGCCCGACGCCGCGTCGGGCCTTGTGGAGCAGGATACCCTGTGGGAGCAGCCCGACACGGCGGTGGAAAAGTCGGTGGTGGATATCCCCAAGCCGACACAGACCCCGACGCCCGCGCCGACGGCCACACCGCAGCCCACGCCGCAGCCGCAGCGGGCAGAAAGCCAAGTTCCGCAGCAGGCCGTGCGGCCGCGCCCTGCCTGGTACGGCAAGGCGGTGACGGGGTTCAGCGGGGACGAGCTGGTGTACAATGCCACATTGGGCGATTGGCGCACCCATAACGGCGCGGACTACACGGTGCCGGAGGGCAAGGCCATCACCCCCGCGGTGGGCGGCACGGTCACGGCGGTACGCAGCGACTTACTGTGGGGCAATGTGGTGGAGATAACGGATTCCTCGGACATTGTGTGGCGGTATTGCGGGCTGCGCCAAACGCAGGTCGCGCAGGGGGAAAAGGTCACGCAGGACACGACGCTGGCGGTTCTGGGCAGCCTGCCTGCCGAGGCGCATGTTGGCAGCCACCTGCATTTGGAGTGCTTGCAGCACGGGAAATATCTGGACCCGGCGGTGGTGATGGGCGGGAATTAAGTAATAGATAATAGATAATAAATAATAAATAATAAATAAGGAGTGCGCGCCGTGCGCGCACATTTTAAGAAAGGGTGGCTCCCCGCAAATGCGCGGTGGGGTGGGGTGTATGCCGCCCCACAGGGCAACAAAAATCATTGCACAGCAGGGGCGGGGCATGCCCCGCCCGCGACCCTATATTATACTGAATATGACGGGTTGGTTTGTAGGGGCGGCATATATGCCGCCCGGCAGTTTTGCAGCAGCAGCCCAATTCCCC
>USNZ01000253.1 GCA_900556255.1 uncultured Oscillospiraceae bacterium | reverse complement strand
AGCCCAGCAGCATCTGCAGCAGGCTGTTCACAAAGCCGGTGAACAGGCCCCACTTCACGCCGTGGCGGAAGGAGATCAGCACGAAGGGCAGCATGCTGAACAGTGTGATGGAACCGCCGTTGGGCAGCTCGTAGATTTTGATGTTCGCCAGAACAGTGCCCAGAGCGATCATCAATGCGCACTCGACCAGAGTGCGGGTCTTGGAATAGGTTTTGGACATAAGGACACATCCTTTTACAATAGTACATAAAAACAAGTGTTTGCCAAGAAAAACGCGCCTGCTAAAAGATGCAGGCGCGTACAGGTATGACAATATTGCCAAACTTCCTACGCCGGCATTACCCGGATCAGGTTCAAGGCGACACGAAGCTGCGGTTTGCTTCGATCTCAGCCGAGGATGCCCCCCAGCGCCCCTGTTTTTATGTCCATAAACAAGTATACACCCTTTTGACGGCTTGTCAAGCGGTTGCGCTTCCTTTATAATAAAGGTAACACAAAAACGGGGGCGCGTTATGCAGCATTTTTCTCGGTGGGCAAAGCAGCACAGGGCAGCCTTGGCGGCACTGGCGGCGGGTTTGGCAGCGCTGGGGGCGTTCTATGCCCTGCGGGGCAACCGTGCGCTGATGGACGCATGGCTGCAAACGGTATCCATGCCTGTAAAGCGTGCGGTTTCCTTTTTGGTCGACCCGCTTCCCTTCAGCGCCTGCGAATTGGGCGCGACCGCGCTGATTTTGGCGGCACTCCTTTTGCTGGTGCGCGCTTTGCGCCGCGGAAAATCCGCCGTGGCGGGCTGGGCACTGCATCTGGCGGTGCTGCTGGTCTGGGGCTACGCGGGGGTGTGCGCCCTGTGGGGCACCCAATATTACGGCACGTCCTTTGCGCAAAAGGCGGGCATGAACGCCCCGCCCGTCAGCGTGGAACAGCTGGCTGCCGTGACGCAGTATTTTGCCGACCGCGTGGCCGAGACCGCCGACACGGTGCCCCGCGACGAGACGGGCGTGTTCTGTACCGACAGAAAGGAAATTTTGCAGAGCAGCGGCGGTTTGTACGACCCGCTTGTGCAGCGCTGGCCCTTTTTGCAGGGGGCAGAGCGCCGCCCCAAGCCGGCCTTTTATTCCAAACTGATGAGCGCCTGGGGCTTTACCGGCTACCTTTGCCCGCTGGTGGGGGAAAGTACCCTGAACATGGACTGCCCCGCCGTCTTTTTGCCCGTGACGGTTGCGCATGAGCTGGCCCACCAGCGCGGCGTCGCCGCCGAGCAGGAGGCAAACTTTGTGGGAATTCTGGCAGCGACCGAGGGCGGGAACGCTGTGTACGGCTATTCCGGGTGGCTGTTTGGGTATCTGCATCTTTCCAACGCGCTGTACAGCGTCGACCCCGACACCGCCCGCGCGAGTTTTGCAGCCCTGCCCGCCGGGGCACAGGCCGACATGGCACAGAACAATGCCTACTGGAAACAGTGGGAAGGCCCCGTGCGCACCACCGGTGAAAAGGTCTACACCGCGTTTTTGCAGGGGTACGGGCAGGAGATGGGCATGCGCAGCTACGGTGCCTGTGTGGACCTGCTGGTGGAGGAATTTCTGCCCTATACAAGCGGTAGTGGAACGGCTGCGCAATAACCACAAGCCCGCAAAGAAAAAACCGCTGAAACGGCAGAATTTACAACTTTTCTATTGCGAAACGGCGTACAGATGTGCTATTATACATACTGTACTATTGTAAAAAGACATAGATAAGGAACCGTGAGGACAGGAATGTTCAACAGAAGAAACCCTATGAAATATTTTTCCGGCAGTGCGCTGGCACGTCTGCCGATTTATAAGCTGGTTGCGGGCGGCATGGCGGTGGTCATGGCGGCCGGTTTGGGCGTCGGCGCGCTTGCGGCGGGCTATGTGCCGCTGAACGAGCCGGAGCCGCAGCCCGTGGCGACGGCTACCCCGACCCCCACACCCACCCCTACGCCCACGCCGACCCCGACCCCCACGCCGAAGCCGGACAAGCCCCTGGCGGCCGAGGTTACGGTTGTGCAGCAGGATATCGGTGTGCAGCTGTTTGTACTGCCGACAGAAACCGACGCCGAGCCGG
>USNZ01000252.1 GCA_900556255.1 uncultured Oscillospiraceae bacterium | reverse complement strand
CTTTGTGTATTGGCGAGCATTTTGGCAACGCAGATGCCGTGCCGCAGCCGCCGGATCGGTGCTTAAGCCGTTAGGCGGGAATTGTGCGGTGTTGTCATAAGGAAACAGGGGTAAAGCGGCGATCCAAGCTGCGGTACTGCACAGCCTCGGCAATATGGCGGCTGTCCAGCACCTCGCTGCCGTCCATATCCGCCACCGTGCGGGACACCCGCAGAATACGGTCGTAGGCGCGGGCACTAAGCCCCATACGCTCAAAGGCGGCGCGCAGCACGGCCTCGGCGGCGGGGGTCATCGGGCAGAACCGGCGCAGCAGATTGCCCGGCAGCTGGGCGTTGCAGTAGACACCGGGCAGTGCCTTGTAGCGTTCGCGCTGCAGTTTGCGCACAGCGGAAACACGGGCGCGGATGGCGGCGCTGGACTCCCCGTCCGCCGCCTGTGCCAAGTCGCCGTAAGCCACAGGCTCAACATGAACATGCAGGTCAATGCGGTCCATCAGCGGCCCCGAAATGCGCCGCAGATACTGATCCACCGCGCTGGGCGTGCAGCTGCACGGGCGCGTGGGGTGGCCCAGATAGCCGCATTTGCAGGGGTTCATGGCCGCCACCAGCATAAATTTGCAGGGGTATGTGGCGCTGCCGTGCACACGGCTGACGGTGACGATGCCGTCCTCCAGCGGTTGGCGCAGGACTTCCAGCGCCTCGCGGGAAAATTCCGGCAGCTCGTCCAGAAACAGAACACGTTGTGCGCCAGGCTCACCTCGCCCGGACGGGGTACGCTGCCGCCGCCCGCAATGGCCGTGGCGCTTACGCTGTGGTGCGGGCTTCGAAAAGGTCTTGTGCGCACCAGACCCTTGCCGTTGGGCACAAGCCCTGCCACCGAGTAGATGGCGCTGGTTTCGACGGCCTCCTCATAGGTCAGGGGCGGCAGGATGCCGGGCAGGCGCTTAGCCAGCATACTCTTGCCGCTGCCGGGCGAACCTACGAACACCAGATTGTGCCCGCCGCAGGCAGCCACTTCCAGTGCGCGGCGCGCCACAAGCTGTCCGCGCACGTCAGCCATGTCGGGCCCCAGCCAGACACCGTCGGCATCATATCCGGTCGGCTCGGCGGGGGTCAACTTTTCGGCACCGCACAAATGCAAAACGACCTGCTGCGCCGTGCGGGCGGGATAGACCGTCAGCCCCTTGGCAACGGCTGCCTCGGCGGCGTTTTCGGCGGGCAGAAACAGTTCCTTTATGCCGTTTTGCACGGCAGCCAGCGCCATAGGCAGCACACCGCTGACGGGGCGCAGTGTTCCGTCCAGACCCAGCTCACCCAGAAAAGCACTCTCCGCACTTACGGCGGGCAGCTTGCCCTGTGCCGCCATAATGCTGATAAACACCGGCAGGTCGTAAACAGGGCCTGTTTTGCGCACATCGGCGGGTGCCAGATTGACCGTGATGCGGCTGGCCGGCCACTGGTAATGCAGGTTTTTCAGCGCACTGCGCACACGCTCACTGCTTTCTTTTACGGCGGAATCCGGCAAGCCTACCATGGTAAACTGCGGCAGCCCGCCCGACAGGTCGGTTTCGACCTGCACGGTATATCCGTTCAGCCCGGCAACGCCCAGGCTGTTCACCTTTGCATACATAAGCCACCTCTTTATAGTAACTGAACGTCGGGGATCAGGCTTGGGTCATACATAACCTGCGAGTGATTGTCCAATACCAGATCCCGCGCTGTGACATCCCCTGTGACGGCGTCCAGAGTTTCCTTGTAAATTTTCGATACGCGATAGTAACTGTCGCCTTCTTTTTGGAAGTGATGTCCTTCCTCAACAATGCGATAGCTGTGGGGCAAGGCATGCTCACAGCGCAGCTCGGCGTAGAGGTTATCGGCATCGCACCACAAAAGCAGCTGAAATGTCTGATCCGTATCGTTTCGAAAACGGTAATCACCGTTATTGTAAAACACCGACGTGCCGGAGCTGAACGGCACTCGCGTGCCCTCATCGGGAGCCAGCGCGTCGGAATGGCTGTGAAATTCCGTTACCGTCATAGGGCTGAGCAGTACCACACGGTGTATGGTGTTGGCCAGGCTGCACAATCCCCCGCC
>USNZ01000251.1 GCA_900556255.1 uncultured Oscillospiraceae bacterium | reverse complement strand
CACCGTCAGGGGGCTAAGCAGCACCACCCGGTGGATGGTATTGGCCAGATTGCACAGCCCGCCGCCGATACCCGGCAGCAGATGGTTGCGCATCAGAATACGACCATCCCGATAGCCCTTGCGTTTGGTGGTTTTTCCGACGATTTGCCAAAAGGAAAAGGTCTCGCCCGGTCGTATCAGGATACCGTTCAGCTTTTGGTTTGCCAGACGAATGTTGACCGCCTTGTTTTCCTGCAGGACAGGGTCGATGTCCTTGCCATGCTTGATCAAATGTGAGCTGCATGATGAAACGATTTGCGGCAGCGGTGCGGTTTGGTGGGTTTTGGCGTAGTTGACATGCGCAAGGAAATTTTTGATATGGCGCTTGCAGATTTCCTTTTGCAGCGCGATTTTATAGCAGGTCGGGTTGATGTCACAAAACATGGTGTGCTCTCCTTAGCGGGCGATGTCCAGACGGTTGTAACAGCGCCGGTTTTTTCGATAAAACCATAGAATGATCTTCTCCGCGGCGCGGCGTTTTCCGAAATACTTTTCGTCCGGCAGGCGGATAAAATCCACCAGAATGCTTGCCATCCCGCAGCGGTTGGCGCCGAGAATATCCTTGAAAATCTGATCCCCAACGCAGACGACCTGCGATTCCGTCAGGCCCAGCATGGCGGCGGCTTTACGGCAGGCGGCAGGATCAGGCTTGCTGGCCTCGGCCAGAAACGGCGCACCGATATTTCGGTTGAACCGTTCGACACGCTGCCGTGAATTGTCCGAGAACAGCAGTGTTTTCAGCCCAAGGCTGTGCAGGTAGGCAAAAAGATGCTCGATTTCCGGCGTGGCATCGTCCCCATGATGAACAAGGGTATTGTCGATATCAAACAGGACGCCCTGATAGCCCAGAGCTTGCAGCTTGGGGTAATCGATGGAAAACACGTCGGGCAGATACGCCGACGGATACAGCATTTCAAGCATGACCGACCTCCATAAAGCGACAGACCGCATCGATTTGGGCCGGAATATCCTGCCCGAAAGCGTGGTCAAAAAAGGCACTGCCGATGGTAAAATAAGCGGGGGCCGTTTGGCGCAGTTCTTCCAGCCGCGCATAACTGTTGACGCTGCCCGCAATGCAAACGGGGCCGGGCACGGCAGCGGTGAACGCACGGTTCAGCGCCGCACCGTCCCCTGTGTAGCGGTAGCCCAAAAGATCGATACCATAAGCGCCCTTGGCAAGACAGCGCTGTGCCTGACGAATCATTTCTTCCGCTGTGCCGTGCAGTACCGAAGGACGACCCGTCACCTGCCCCACAAAGGGCATGTAGCGCACACCGTTTTTGCGGCAAAGAGCATTGACCGAGTCAAAATACAGTGTACCCATCAGATAATCACAGCCGCAGGCTGCGGCTGTTTGCGCCCCGCGCAGACATTCTTCCTCCGTGTAGGAAACCACTTCCAGACAGGTGGTTTTACCGCAGGCCTTCATGCGGGAAAACAGCGCCTGCATCTCAGCAAAGGGAATCCCCTGCTCCTTAAAACCCCAAAAGCGGGCGCGGGTTTCCCTGCACTGCTCAAAAATTTCGGCTGCATTGGGCACCGTGCAGTCATTATACGTCAGCATAACGATCAATTCAGAAGTGTTTTTCATAGTCAATCCCACTTTTACTTACATACTACTAATCAATATACACTTGAACCTGTTGTTTTGCAAGGGTTCACGATGTAAAAAGATTCGTAAGGAATGGGCAAAATTAGCCAAAATTCGATTGACACGCACGGGCAAAGTTGGTATATTTAGTATAAGCTACCACAAATTATGCGGTAAGTATTGCGAAAGAGCAGGTGCATTACCTATGTATAAAGAAATGTATGACCGCTGGATGGCTGCCGATCTGTGCGATGCAGACCTGAAGCCTGAGCTGGAAAGTGTCAAGGATGACGACGCCGCTATTCAGGACCGCTTTGCCGTGGCGCTGAAGTTCGGCACCGCCGGTTTGCGCGGTGTGATCGGCGCAGGCACCAACCGTATGAACGTCTACGTTGTCAGCCAGGCCACGCAGGGCCTTGCCAACTGGGTCAAGACCCAGGGCGGCAGCCAGACCGTTGCCATCAGCTATGACAGCC
>USNZ01000250.1 GCA_900556255.1 uncultured Oscillospiraceae bacterium | reverse complement strand
CGTGGGTCGCCAAGACCCGCCATTCCACGACGGGTGTGGGGCTTATCTCTCCCCCGCCGCACCACGATATCTACTCCATTGAGGATCTGGCGCAGCTCATCTACGATTTGAAGTGTGCCAACCGCAGGGCAGCCATCAATGTCAAGCTGGTCAGTGAAGCCGGTGTCGGCACGATTGCGGCCGGTGTAGCCAAGGCGGGCGCGGAGGTCATCTTGATTTCCGGCTTTGACGGCGGCACAGGCGCAGCGCCGCGCAACTCCATCCACAACGCAGGTCTGCCGTGGGAGCTGGGTCTTGCCGAGGCGCACCAGTGCCTGATTCTGAACGGGCTGCGCAGCCGTGTGCGCATTGAGGCCGACAGCAAGCTGATGAGTGGCCGCGATGTGGCCATCGCCGCCCTGCTGGGTGCCGAGGAATTCGGGTTCGGCACCGGCCCCCTGGTTGCCATGGGCTGCGCGATGATGCGCGTTTGCAACCTGGACACCTGCCCCATGGGCATCTGCACCCAAAACCCAGAACTGCGCAAACGGTTTGCGGGCAAGCCCGAGTATGTCATGAACTTTATGCGCTTTATGGCCGAGGATCTGCGCGCCTATATGGCCAAGCTGGGTGTGCGCACCGTGGATGAGTTGGTCGGCCGCACCGACCTGTTGAAGGTCAAGCCCGCGCCTGCCGGCACCCGCGCTGCGGAGATGGACCTCTCGGCCTTGCTGCAAAACCCGCTGATCGAAAATTCCAACATTCATTTTGACCCGCAGGATGTCTATAACTTTCATCTGGAAAAGACCCCCGACATGCGCGTCCTGGTGAAGAAATTCAAGAAGGACTTCGAGTCCGATGAGCCGAAACCCATGACCGTCACGTTGGATGTCGGCAACACCGACCGCGCGTTCGGCACCATTTTCGGCAGCGAGATCACCGCCAAATTCGGCAACACCCTGCCCGATGACACCTTCCATGTGGTTTGCCGCGGCTATGGCGGGCAGAGCTTCGGCGCGTTCCTGCCCAAGGGGCTGACGCTGGAATTGATCGGCGATGCCAACGACTATATCGGAAAGGGACTGTCAGGCGGCAAAATCATCGTCTACCCGCCGAAAAATGTAACCTTTGACCGCTGCGAGAACATCGTCATCGGCAACGTGGCACTCTACGGTGCCACGGGCGGCAAGGCGTTCATCAACGGTGTGGCGGGCGAAAGATTCTGCGTGCGCAATTCCGGCGGCATAGCGGTCGTCGAGGGCGTGGGCGACCACGGCTGCGAGTACATGACGGGCGGCACGGTGGTCGTGCTGGGCAAAACCGGCAAAAACTTTGCGGCCGGCATGAGTGGCGGCATCGCCTATGTGCTGGACGAGGACTGGGATTTCTACCAGCGCGTCAACAAGGACATGGTCAGCCTGGAGCCCGTCGAGCATAAGTACGATGTATCGCTGTTAAAAGATTTGATCCGTGAGCATGTCGAGCTGACCGGTTCGCCGCGCGGCAGGCAGATTCTTGACAATTTCGGGGAATACCTGCCCAAGTTCAAGAAGGTCCTGCCCCACGATTACGACAAGATGCTGCGGCTCATCGCCCAGATGGAAGAAAAGGGCGAGGACAGCGAGCAAGCGCAAATTGAGGCGTTCTACGCCATGAACAACGCACAGTGAGGGAGGCGGACGACCATGGGAAAACCGACAGGATTTATCGAAATCACGCGGCAGACCGCGACAGAGCTGCCGCCTGAGGAACGCATCCGGAATTTTAACGAGTTTCATATCCCGCTGCACACCGACGAGCAGCAGGCTCAGGGCGCGCGCTGCATGGATTGCGGCGTACCCTTCTGCCAAAGCGGTGTACAGTTGGGCGGCATGTTCAGCGGCTGCCCGCTGAACAGCCTTATCCCCGAGTGGAATGATCTGGTGTATCAGGGCAAGTGGGATTTGGCCGTGCACCGCCTGATTGCCGCAAACCGCTACCCTGAGTTTACCAGCCGTGTCTGCCCCGCCTTGTGCGAGGCGGCCTGCACCTGCGGCTATGTAACAGGCAGCGCGGTAACGGTGAAGGAAAACGAGCGTGCCATCGTGGAATACGGTTACGAGAGCGGCGCGATCCATGCTGTGCCGCCCCCGGCCCGCACCGGCAAGACCG
>USNZ01000249.1 GCA_900556255.1 uncultured Oscillospiraceae bacterium | reverse complement strand
CAGACCGAAGCCGTTGTGGATGCACTGGTTCAGAATACCGCCCAGCTCGGCGTCGCGCTCCAGAATCAAAATATCCTGTACGCCCGCCTCCCGCGCGGCCAGTGCTGCGGCAAGCCCGGCAGGGCCGCCGCCTAAAATCACGAGATCTACGTTTTTCACTGCGTCTGCCTCCCTTACAGGCTGTCCTTGTCGATGCCCACGATAATACGCGACGCACCGCCGGATTTGGTAACGTTTTCGATCGGCTCGCCCAACTCGCGCGCCAAAATTTCCATCACGCGCGGGCTGCAGAAACCGGCCTGGCAGCGGCCCATCCCTGCGCGGGTGCGGCGCTTTACGCCGTCCAGACTGCGCGCGCCCGGTGTGCGGTGAATGGCGTCCAGGATCTCTCCCTCGGTCACCGACTCGCAGCGGCAGATGATCTGCCCGTAGGCAGGCTGACGGCGCACCAGCTCGGCGCGCTCGGCCAGCGGCAGCGTCTTGGGGTCCAGTATGCCCTTGCGGGTGCCGTCAAAGGTGGGGTCTTTTTCCAGATGCAGGATGTCCGCCACGATGCCCGCGACCTTTTGCCCGATGGCAGGGCTGGCGGACAGCCCCGGCGACTCGATGCCCGCGCAGTCCACAAAGGCGGGGGCGCTTTCGCGGATGATAAACTCGTGGTGTACCTCGTGGGCGCGCAGGCCGCTGAAGCTGGTGATGGTCTGGCGCAGCGGGATGTTTTTGACCGCCAGGCCGGATTTTTGGCGCACCTCGTCCAGTTCGGCGGCGGTGGTGGCGGTGTCCTCTTTGTCGTCAATGTCGGTGGCGGTAGGTCCCACCAGCAGGTTGCCGTGCACCGTGGGGGTGACCAGCACGCCCTTGCCGTACTTGCCGGGCAGCTGGAACACCGTGTGTTTGACGTGTCCGCCCGCGCTGTGATCCAGCAGGAAGTAATCGCCGCGGCGCGGGATGATCGTCATAGTATCGTCACTTACCATGTTGTGCAGCTCGTCCGCACGGACACCGGCGGCGTTCACGACACAGCGGGCGTCAAAATCGCCCTTGTCGGTGTGCACACGCCAGCCGCCGTCGATTTTTTCCAGCCCGGTCACGCAGGTGTCAAATCGGAACTGCGCGCCGTTTTTGGCGGCGTTTTCGGCAAAGGCAAAGGTCAGCCCGAACGGGCAGACGATGCCGCCGGTGGGTGCCCACAGCGCGGCCACGGCCTCGTCCGAGATATTCGGCTCCATCTCCACCAGCTCGGCGCGCTCGATGATGCGCAGCCCCTCCACGCCGTTGGCCACGCCGTTTTCGTACAACTTTTGCAGGGCGGGACGGTCCGCGTCCGACAGGCAGACCACCAGACTGCCGCACTGGTCGTAGGCAAAATCCAGTTCCTTGGCAAGGGCGGGCATCATGCGGCTGCCCTGCACGTTCAGCTCGGCCATCAGGCTGCCGGCGGCGGCGTCAAAGCCCGCGTGTACAATGGCGCTGTTGGCCTTGGAGGTGCCGCAGCAGACGTCCTCCTCCTTTTCCAAAACCAGAATATCAGCGTTGTATCGGCTGATTTCGCGGGCAGCGGCGCAGCCTGCCACGCCCGCCCCGATAATGATAACGTCCTTCATGGTGTCAGTCCTCCTTGGCCCATGCGTAAGAGCAGCGCACGGCCTTATTCCAACCGCGTATGCGTTTTTCGCGGTCTTGCTCGGTGATTTGCGGGGTGAACACGCGGTCTACCTCGCGGTTTTGCAGCACGTCGGCGGGGCTGTCCCAGTAGCCGACGGCAAGGCCTGCCAGATACGCCGCGCCCAGCGCCGTGGTTTCGACACAGCAGGGGCGTTCGACCGCCGCGCCGCTGATGTCCGCCTGCGCCTGCAGCAGGTAGTTGTTGGCGGAGGCACCGCCGTCCACGCGGATGCTGCTCAGGCGGATGCCCGCGTCGGCCTCCATCGCCTTGAGCACGTCGTTGACCTGATAGCACAGGCTGTCGAGCGTGGCGCGGATGATGTGGTTTTTGTTGCAGCCGCGGGTCAGGCCCACAATGGTGCCGCGGGCATACTGATCCCAGTGCGGTGCGCCAAGCCCCGTGAACGCGGGCACGACATAGCAGCCGTTGGTGTCCTTGACCTTGAGCGCCATATACTCGGAATCCCGCGAATCTTCGATGATTTTCAGCTCA
>USNZ01000248.1 GCA_900556255.1 uncultured Oscillospiraceae bacterium | reverse complement strand
ACCTGCGCAACTCCGACCCGTACATGGTCATGGCGGACTTCAAGGATTACCGCCGCGCCCAGCACGACCTGCAGGAGCTGTACCGCAACAAGCAGAAGTGGAACCACATGAGCCTGATGAATATCGCCAACGCCGGTATCTTCAGCGCCGACCGTTCCATCATGGATTACTCGCGCGACATCTGGGGTGCCACGCCGGTGAAATAAGCCAAAATTGCTGCCAAAGCCGTGCCCCTGCGGGCACGGCTTTTTATTACAAAGGATCAAACCTATGTCGATTTACTTCAACAGCTACGATGCTGCTTACAAAACGCCGTTTGGCGCGGTGCCCGCCGGGCAGGAGGTCACGCTGCATCTGACCGTGCCCGAGGAGATGGGCTATGTGGACCCGCATCTGGTGCTGACCAAGGACCGCGAGCAGCCCGTGCATTACCGTATGCACTTTGACGGGCAGACCCCGCAGGTCAACCATTTCAGCGTCACGGTGGCGCCGAGCACATCCGGGCTGTACTTTTACTATTTTGATTTGTACACCGATTTCCGCAAGATTTTCCGCGGCGCGGACAACGAGGGTGTGCTGAGTTGGACGGGCGGCGACTGCTGGCAGCTGACCGTGTATGAGCCGGATTTTAAAACCCCCGACTGGTTCAAAAACGGAACGATGTACCAGATTTTCCCCGACCGTTTCTGCGAGGGCGTACCCGACAAGCCGATGCCCTTTGCCGACCGCATCTACCGCGCCGACAAAACCGGCGAGCCGTATTTCTGGCCCACCGAGTGGGACGACGGCTATCTGAATATGGACTACTACGGCGGCGATTTTGCGGGTATCCAACAAAAACTGCCGTATCTGCGCGATTTGGGGATAACCTGCATCTACCTGAACCCCATCTTTGAGGCCCACGCCAACCACCGCTACAACACGGCCAACTACCTCAAGGCCGACCCGCTGCTGGGCACCAACGAGGAATTTGCCGCCCTGTGCGCGGCGGCAGCTAAGCAGGGCATCCGCATCATTCTGGACGGTGTGTTCAGCCATACCGGCTCGGATTCGGTGTATTTTAACCGCGAGGGCCGCTACGGCCCGGGCGGCGCGTACCGCGACCGCAACTCTCCCTACCGCAGCTGGTACGATTTTGATTCGGGCTATCCCGGCGGCTACCGCAGCTGGTGGGGCTTTGAGACCCTGCCCGAAGTGCAGGAGGAGGACCCCTCCTACGTGGAATTTGTCTGCGGCAAGGGCGGCGTCATCGACACATGGCTCAACCTCGGCGCGTCGGGGTTCCGGCTGGACGTGGCGGACGAGCTGCCCGATGATTTCATCGAAAAAATTCGTACTGCCGTGAAATCTCACGGCGAGGACAAGCTGCTTCTGGGCGAAGTGTGGGAGGACGCCACCACCAAGGAGGCGTTCGGCCGACGCCGCACCTACCTGCGCGGCAAGGGGCTGGACAGCGTGATGAACTACCCGTTCCGCAACGCGACGCTGTGCTACCTGCACGGGGCAAGCACCGCCGCCGTGGCAGGGGAGTTGATGTCCATCTGCGAAAATTACCCTGCCCCCGCGCTGAACTGCGCGATGAATTTCCTGTCCACCCACGACACCGAGCGCGCGCTGACCGCCATTGCGGGCGAACCTGCCAACGGGCGTGACCGCAACTGGCAGAGCAAGCGCCGCATTTCGCCCATGGAAATGGACGATGCTGTGCATAAATTGCTGCTTGGCTATGCGATGATCTACACGCTGCCGGGCGTACCGTGCATCTACTACGGCGACGAGATCGCCATGCAGGGCTACCGCGACCCCTTCAACCGCGCGTTCTATGACTGGAACTCCACCGAACAGCGTCTGCGCGGGCCGCTGGCCACGCTGGCACGGCTGCGCCGCGAGTGCGACGCCTTTGACGGCGGGCGGTTGGAGATCGTTTCGGCCAAGGGCGATGTTTTGCATTACCGCCGCATCGGCAAGACCCAGACGGCGGAAATTATCCTGAACCGCGGGCGGCATCTGATTGCCGAGCAGGCGTTCGGCAAATTTGCCGAGGTCAACCCCGGCGGCTTCACGGTTTTGGTGGAGGAAAACCACCCCGAACACGTGGGGTATTTTTCGGTGTATTAAGGGATGTAGGTACTTTCTTTGGACGCCCAAAGAAAGTACCAAAGAAAGGCGCCGCTACTTCCGA
>USNZ01000247.1 GCA_900556255.1 uncultured Oscillospiraceae bacterium | reverse complement strand
CAGACGTCGGCCTCGACGGCCTTGATTTTGGCGGAGTCGCCGTTGAACAGCTCCACAAAGCTGGCCTGGGTGCCGGTGGTACCCTTGACGCCGCGCAGTGCCAGCCGGTCGATCTGGTGGTCGATTTCCTCCAAATCCATAAAGAACTCGTTCATCCACAGCGTGGCGCGCTTGCCCACGGTGGTAAGCTGGGCGGGCTGGCAGTGGGTGTAGGCCAGGCAGGGCATGTCCTTGTACTTATCGGCAAACTCGGCCAGGTTGGCCAGCACGCCGATCAGCTTTTTGCGCACCAGCTGCAGGCCCTGACGCATAATGATAACGTCGGTGTTATCGCCTACATAGCAGCTGGTAGCGCCCAGGTGGATAATACCCTTGGCGCTGGGGCACTGCAAACCGTAGGCGTAGACGTGGCTCATGACGTCGTGGCGCACCAGCTTTTCGCGGGCGATGGCGTCCTCGTAGTTGATGTCGTCCTTGTGGGCTTCCAGCTCGGCAATTTGGGCATCGGTGATGGCAAGACCCTGCTTCTGCTCTGCTTTGGCCAGCGCGATCCACAGTCTGCGCCAGGTGCGGAACTTATTATCTTCCGAGAAGATGTACTGCATCTCGTCCGAGGAATAGCGGGTGGAGAAGGGGGAAATATAACGGTTATGCTCAGACATGATAGAACCTCCGAGGATATTTTCCAGAGTTTGGGGTAGGGGCACAACTCTGCAAGGGTGTTTGGATATCATTTACCTGTTAGCAAGTATACCATACAATGCGGAATCAGAAAAGAGCATTTTTCAGAAATCTGCGCGCGCCGCGCGCAGACCTTATCTTAACTCTCTATTTTCAGCTTACAGCTTAAAATAGTTCACGCCGCCTTCAAACAGGGGCTGGTACTTGTCGCCGGTAACGTTCTTGTACAGCAGTTCGCCGCTGCGCTCGCTGTGGCCCATCTTGCCGAGCACACGGCCGTCGGGGCTGGTGATGCCCTCAATAGCCAGCACGGAGCCGTTGGGGTTGTAGCTCATATCCATCGTGGGCCGGCAGGAAAGGTCAACATACTGGGTGGCAACCTGACCGTTGGCAATCAGCTGGTTCAGCAGCTTTTCCTCGCAGACAAAGCGGCCTTCGCCGTGGCTGATGGCGATCAGATGCTCGTCGTTGACGCTGCACTCGCTCAGCCAGGGGCTCTTGTTGCTGGCCACGCGGGTGCGCACCAGCATACTCTGGTGGCGGTGGATGGTGTTAAAGGTCAGCGTCGGGTCGTCCTTGGTGATGGGGCGGATCTCGCCGTAAGGCACAAGACCCAGCTTGATCAGCGCCTGGAAGCCGTTGCAGATGCCCAGTGCCAGACCGTCGCGCTGGTTCAGCAGACGGTTGACGGCATCGGCCACCGCAGGGGCGCGGAAGAACGCCGCAATAAACTTGGCAGAGCCGTCCGGCTCATCACCGCCGGAGAAGCCGCCCGGCAGCATCAAAATCTGTGCCTCGTCCAATTCCTTGACCAGCGCCTCGCAGCTCTCGGCAACGTCGGCGGGGGTCAGGTTTTTCAGCACCAGAATGTGCGGGTCGCCGCCGGCGCGGCGGAACGCGCGGGCGGTGTCATACTCGCAGTTGGTGCCGGGGAACACGGGGATGACCACGCGCGGGGTGGCCAGGCGCACGGCAGGAGCCTTGCGCTTGTTGGCGGGGCAGTCGAACTCCAGCGCGGTCACCTGCTCGCCGGCGCGGCGGTAGGGGAATACAGGCTCCAGCTTGCCCTCCCACTTGTCCTGCAGGCGGGCCAGGTCAATGAACTTGCCGCCTACCTCCATCGTGTAATCCACGGTGGTAAAGCCGAGGAACTCACCGGCCGAGGGATCCAGCAATTCCAGAATGACCGAGCCGTAGGCGGGCTGGAACAGGGTATCGGGGTCAATGTCGTTGGACAGCTGCAAGCCCACATGGTTGCCCACGCACATCTTGAACAGTGCCTCGGCAATGCCGCCGTAGCCGGGGGTGGCGGCGGACAGCACCTTGCCCTCGGCAATCATCTGCTCAACCGCCTTGTACACGGCGATCTGGCTGCCGATTTCGGGCAGACCGTTCTTGTAGTTGGGGCGCAGCAGCACGACCGCGCTGTTGGACTTTTTGAATTCGGGGCTTTGTACATTGCGGGTGTCGCCGATGGCAGTGGCAAAGCTGACCAGCGTCGGGGGAACGTCCAGCCCTTCAA
>USNZ01000246.1 GCA_900556255.1 uncultured Oscillospiraceae bacterium | reverse complement strand
CCGAACAGCTCTACGAGGGGCTGCGCTTGGGCAGCGAGGCACCGCCCCTTTGCCTGAGCGATGCGGCCGCTGCCAAGCTGTGCGATACCACCCCCTTTGACTACGAGGAACGCTACGACCACTGCCTGCTTTCGGGCGTGGAGATCTTGACCCCCGACGACCCGATGTACCCCGCACGGCTGCTTGATTTGCCCGACCTGCCGCTGGTGCTGTATGCCACCGGCGACGTGACCTGCCTGAACGGACAGCGTTATGTGGGCATGGTCGGCACCCGCCGCCCCGGCGCTTACGGGCGGCAGGCGGCCTTTGATTTGTCGTTGGAGATGGCAAAGCAGGGCGTGGTAATCGTCAGCGGTCTGGCCGACGGCCTGGACAGTGAGGGACACCGCGCTGCCGTACAGGCGGGTGTTCCCACGGTGGCGTTTTTGGGAACGGCCATCGACAAAACCTACCCCGCTGCCAACGGCGCCTTGCGGCAAAAGCTGCAGGATTGCGGCGGTGCGGTATGCAGCGAATACCCGCCCGGTTACCCCGCCAAGATGAAGGGCACGTTTTTGGAGCGCAACCGCCTGATTGCCGGCATGAGCGAGGCCCTTTGCGTGGCCGAGGCCCGCACCCGCAGCGGAACGCTGAACACCGTGGGGCATGCCCACCGCTACGGCCGCCCCGTGTTTGCCGTGCCCGGCAGCATTTACAGCCCCCTGAGCGAGGGCACCAACGAGCTGCTGCGCACCCACCGCGCCGAGCCGCTTTGCAGTGCGGCCAACGTGCTGGAAACACTGGGCTTGCAGACCAAGCCGCAAAAAACCAAGCGCAAGAGCAGCTTTGATGCGTCGGTGGTCAGCGCCGATGCCAAGCGCCTGTATGCCTGCCTGACCCAGACCCCGCAGAGCGTTGAGGAATTGTGCACTGCTGCCGGGCTGAACGTGCCGCAGGCGGCCGCCGCGCTGGTGGAGCTGGAAATTTTCGGCGGTGCCGAAAAGCAGCAGGGTGAGCGTTATATAGCCAAGTAGATCCCCGCGGGCGGCCCGTGCTGCCCGACGGTACAATATAAAGAGGTTTTTCAATATGCCTAAAAAGCCAAAACTTGTCATCGTGGAATCTCCCGCCAAGGCCAAGACCATCGGCAAATATCTGGGCCGCGGCTACAAGGTGACGGCCAGCATGGGTCATGTGCGCGATCTGCCCGCCAGCAAGCTGGGCATCGACGTGGAAAATAACTACGAACCGAAATACATTACCATCAAGGGCAAGCAGAAGCTCGTTAAGGAGTTAAAAGCCGAGGCCAAGCAGTGCGACGGCGTTCTGCTGGCAACCGACCCGGACCGCGAGGGCGAGGCCATCAGCTGGCATCTGGCCAACATTCTGGGTCTGGACCCGGCTGCCCCCAACCGCGTGACCTTTGACGAGATCACCAAAAAGGGCGTGCAGGAGGGTATGGCGCACCCCCGCGCCATCGATATGGACCTGTTCAATGCCCAGCAGGCGCGGCGCGAGCTGGATCGCCTGGTGGGCTACAAGCTCAGCCCGTTTCTGTGGCGCAAGGTGCGCCGCGGTCTGTCCGCAGGCCGTGTGCAGAGCGTGGCGGTGCGGCTGATCGATGACCGGGAAAAGGAGATCGAAAACTTCAAGCCCGACGAATACTGGAACGTGGACGCCACCTTGGGTGCCGGGCACAAAAGCTTTGTGGCACGCCTTGCCACGGACGCCAACGGCAAAAAGCTGCTGCCCAAAAGCGAGACTGAAGCACGCGCCATTGAAAAGGGTTTGGAGGGCGCAAGCTATGTGGTGAGCGAGCTCAAGCGCGGCAAGCGCGCAAAGCAGCCCACCCCGGCCTTTATCACCAGTACCCTGCAGCAGGAGGCCTCCCGCCGTCTGGGCTTTACGGCTACCCGTACCATGCGTGCCGCCCAGACCCTGTACGAAGGCGTGGACATCGCGGGTCACGGCACCATGGGTCTGATCACCTATATGCGTACCGACAGCCTGCGCATCTCCGATGAGGCGGTGGCCGCCGCCAAGGAGTATATCGCCGGTGCTTACGGCGAGGCGTATATCTGCCCCTATAAGCGCACATGGAAGACCAAGAGCGCCACGGCAGCACAGGACGCCCACGAAGCCATCCGTCCCTCGGTGCCGTCCCTGACGCCGGACGAGGTGGACAAGAGCATCAGCGGCGACACCGCCAAGCTCTACCGGATGATCTGGAG
>USNZ01000245.1 GCA_900556255.1 uncultured Oscillospiraceae bacterium | reverse complement strand
GCGCTTCCCGCATGGGGGTGCGGCTGATGCCCATCTGCTCCGCAAGCTCCCTGTCGTTCAGGGGGTCGCCGGGCTTCAGCTCCATGGTGATGATCCGGCTTCGGATGGTCTGATACGCCTGTTCCCTCGCACTCAAAGATGCCATTGCAGTGTTCTCCCTTCGGGGTCAGTTGGTGATATATTAGTATATGACCATATTACCCAACTGCCGGGCAACTGTCAATAGCAGGAGCAACCGAAAATCAAGGGCAATTTTTTGCTATTTTGTTCAATGAAGTGCCCGCACCCGGCGGTACGCCACCGGCAGCCACACAAAAGCCACCGCCAAGCCGCAGGCCACGTCAATGACCGAGTGCTGCTTGGTGAACACGGTGGACAGGCAGATCAGCGCCGCCCAAACCCATGCCAGCGCCTTGCGCAGGGGCTTGCCCTCTGCCAGCTTACTGTGGCTGAAGGCCATTGCCATGCAGGCAGAACTCTGGCAGTGGATGGAGGGACAGACGTTCACGGCGGCGTCCGCTTTCCACAGCAGCTGCATGATCCGCAGCGCCGGGTTATCCCGGCCAAGGGACTCCACAGCGGGGCGCAGCTCCAGCCCGTTGGGCAGGATCATGTACACGATCAGGCAGAAGGTCATGCCGGAAAACATGGTCAGGCAAAGCTTATCGTAGCTGGCGGTATCGCACCACCACAGTGCCGCCGTCACCCCCGCCAGCAGCAAAAACCAGCTGCAATAGGGGAGCACGAACCACTCGTTGAAGGGGATCAGATCGTCCAGCGGACTGTGCAGGATATATTTCGGGGCGGTAACGGTGAGATCCAGCCAGAAGAACCAGATCAGGTACACCACCCAGTACAGCTGGTACCACAGGTGCGGGCGGCACCGGCTGCGCAGTTGGCTAAGCTTCATGTCGTTTCTCCTATTTTTTATGTGAATTGACGTGTTATTATAGCACATTCCATCCACTTGCGCAATTGCCGCCCCTGCGATACAATAAAAACAAGCTGGATCTTATTATAAAAGGAGTACCCTATGCCACAACAATTTCCCGCCATCCGTCTGGTCGCACTGGATCTGGACGGCACTCTGCTGAACCGCGAGGGGCACGTCACTCCCCGCACCCGCGCCGCATTGCAGGCCGCCGTGGACAAGGGCGTGTACATCGTGCCCGCCACCGGCCGTCCGCTGGCCAGCCTGCCGCCGGAGGTGGCGCAGCTGCCCGGCATCCGCTACGTCATCACCTGCAACGGTGCCGCCGTGTGGGACTTGGGCGCAGACCCCGTGGGCGCAGTGTACAGCCGCTATTCCAACGCGAAAGAGCACCGCACCAGCACCCCGGTCTGCCTGCTGCACAGCCTGATGCCGGTGGAGACTGCCCGCGAAGCCTTTGCCGTCTGCGAGAGCTTCCACGCCGACCTGCGCATTTTCTCGGACGGATACGCCTGCACCGATGCCCGCAGCATTGCGCTGGCCGCTGCCCGGGCGGCGCAGAAGGACAGCACCGAAGCGCGCCAGCCCAATGATGGACGCTTTACCATTCTGCGGGACGCAGCCGAGTGGATGAGCCGCAACGCCTTTGCCATTGAAAAGCTCTGCGTGTTTTTTGAAAACCCGCAGCAGGCTGCGGCTGCCTTGCCCCGCTTTTACGCCGTCCCGGGCGTGGAGGTCGTGCAGGGGTCGCCGAAAAATGTGGAGGTGACCGCCGCCGGTGTGGACAAGGGCGAAGCGCTGCGCGCGCTGGCAGACCGGCTGGGCGTCCCGCACGAAAGTACCCTTGCGGTGGGCGACAGTGAGAACGACCGCGCCATGCTGCAAAAGGCAGGGGTGGCCGCTGTAATGGCCAACGGAATGCCGGAAATTCAGGCGCTGGCGCGCCTTGTCAGCAAGGCCGACTGCGACCACGACGGCGTGGCAGAGATACTGGAAACACTTGGCATCTGAGCCAGTTTTTGCAGCAATTTTCCAGCATTTTTACCGGCTTCTGCCCCGATTTTTCGGGTCATTCGTCATTTTTGTGCAATGTATACAAGCTATTATGCCAAACATTGTGCTTGTTGAGCATTACCAAAGGCGGGCTGTTCGTTTATACTAGTATCATAAGCGCGTAGGGGGGTATTGCGCCCACAGGAGCAAGCCCGACGCACCGAGAGAGTTCAAATATAAAAGGAGAAATGCGTTATGAATCCCATCGTAGAAAAGGTCTATCAGATCGGC
>USNZ01000244.1 GCA_900556255.1 uncultured Oscillospiraceae bacterium | reverse complement strand
CAAGTTTCTTTTGCTCTGTATCGTTTAGTAAGCCCAGCCGCCAGCCATGTAGGGGTTGGCACGGCGCTCTTGCCCGAGGGTGGAAAAGTCCTCGTGTCCGGGCAGGACCTGGGTGTCATCGCCAAGCGGCAGATTTGCCAACAAGGACAGGCTTTCCTGCATCTGGCGCATGCTGCCGCCGGGCATATCGGTGCGCCCGCAGCTGCCTGCAAACAGGGTGTCGCCGCAGAACAGCATATTGCCCAGGGCCAGTACCACGCTGCCGGGGGTATGGCCGGGGGTGTGGTAAACGGTAAAGGTAAGCTCGTCGATGGCAAGGCTGCCCGAAACAGGCCATGCCTCGTCGACGTCACTGCTTTTCAACGGATACAAATCGTTGCCCAACGCATCGGCAGGGTCCAGATAGACCTTGCAGCCGGTCTCGCGCCGCAGTGCGGCAACAGCCCCCACATGGTCATAATGCCCGTGCGTCAGCAGAATATGCGTAAGGGTCGCCCCTTGCTCCGCCAGCGCCTTCTTGTAGGTTTCCGGCTCGGCGGCGGCATCGATCAAAATGCCGTGCTTTTGGTCGGTCACGATCAAAAACGTGTTGGTGTACAGCGGCGCTGCACCTAAAATGTGCGTAACCTTCATACAATACTCACCCCTTTTTCCAGTCATCCGTGTCGATGACGATGGTCACAGGCCCGTCATTGACGAGCGAAATCTGCATATCTGCGCCAAACTCCCCGTGCTGAACATCCTTCAGCCCCTGCTTGCCGATTTCCCGCAAAAAGGCTTCATAGCAGGGCTCGGCCAGATCGCCCTTGGCAGCGTGGCTGAAGCTGGGGCGCTTGCCCTTGGCGGTGTCGCTGTACAGCGTAAAGTTGGATACCACCAAAGCGGAGTAACCAAGCTCGACCGCGCTGCGGTTCAGCTTGCCGGCCTCGTCCTCAAAAATACGCAGATGCGCGCATTTTTCTGCCAACTTGGGGATGATATCGGGGGTGTCGGTTTCCCGTACACCCAGCAAAATGACCAGACCCGGCCCGATTTTGCGCGGCTCACCGCCGTTTACGACGACGGAAGCCCCGCTTACCCGTTGAATTACGGTACGCATACATAAAGTTCCTTTTCCAAAATGAAATCAGTTTCTTGTTACAGTCACAACGTCCTTGACCTTTTTCAGGCGGGATACCACGCTGTTCAGGTGCTCGGTGTTGGTGATGCCTACGGTCACGCTCATGCGGGCGCGGCCTTGCTCGGCGCTGCGCGCCGTCAAAGAGTAGATGGGCACACGCATATCGCCCAGTGCCAGCGCAATGTCAGAGACAAGGTTTGCGCGATCCATGCACAAAAGCTCCAGCGTAGCCTTGTAGTTTTCGCGGGAATCTTCCGCCCAGAAGGCGCGCACCCAGCGGTCGGCGTTTTCGCTGTGGCGCAGGCTTTCGCGCACGTTGGCGCAGTCCCGCTTGTGGATGGACACACCGAACCCGCGCGTGACGAAGCCGATGATCTCGTCCCCGGGCAGCGGCGAGCAGCACTTGGCAAACTTGATAGGGCAGTTGTCGATGCCCTCGACCACCACACCGTCGGAGGAATGTATCCGCTTCAGTTCCACGGTCAGGGGCTTCGGTTCGTTTTCCTTGAGTTTGGCGTATTCTTCCTTGAGTTTGGGCAGCAGGCGGGAAATCAGCAGGCCGCCGTAGCCGATGGCAGCGTACATTTCGTCCACCGAATTGCAGCGGTTGCGGCGGGCAAGATTCTCCATAAAAATGGGTCGCTGCTCGTCGGTAAGCGGCATCATATTGCGGCGCATTTCGCGTTCCAGTGCGTCGCGGCCTTCCTGGATATTTTCTTCCCTGCGTTCTTTTTTGAACCAGTTGCGGATCTTGTTTTTGGCCTCGCTCGTTTTGACGATGTTCAGCCAGTCGCGGCTGGGGCCGCGGTTTTCGGGGCCGGTGATAACCTCGATGATCTCACCTGTCTGCACCTTGTGGTCGATGGGTACGATGCGGTTGTTGACCTTGGCGCCGATCATGCGGTTGCCCACGGCCGAGTGGATGGCATAGGCAAAGTCGATGGCGGTAGCCCCGGCGGGCAGGTTGATGACATCGCCGCGCGGGGTAAAGGCAAAGACCTCCTCCGGCAAAAGATCGCTCTTGATATCGCTGAGCAGGTCAGTGGCATCGGCACTGGAACGCTGGCTTTCCAAAAGCTGGCGCACCCAGGCCAGGCGCTCGTCCAGCT
>USNZ01000243.1 GCA_900556255.1 uncultured Oscillospiraceae bacterium | reverse complement strand
AATGGAAATGAAAAACTTACGGGTTGGTTTGTAGGGGCGGCATATATGCCGCCCGCCGCAGCCATCCCGATAACGCAGCCTAACGGGCAACCCCAACGGGACGCAACTATGCGTCCCCTACAAACCTGCCGAATGTTCGCAACTGTCCCATTCAGTTTATGCACAGTCTAAAAAAGGGAGAGGACATCTCGTCCTCTCCCGTTTAGCTATTCCGTTGTACGCGGCAAAATCAACCCAGCGCGGCAATGCTCTCGTGGATCTTGGCGGCCTTTTCCTGGGCGGCGGCCAGCTTGGTGCGAGTCTCCTCCACCAGCTTGGCGGGGGCTTTTTCCACAAACTTGGGGTTCTTCAGTTGATTCTCAAACATGGTCTGCTCTTTTTCGGCCTTGGCCAGCTCCTTGTTCAGGCGGGCCAGCTCCTTATCGCGGTCGATCAGCTCCATCATCGGGATAAAGCCCTTGGCGTCGGGGGTGGCCACGTTGACCATGCCCTCGGTGGTGCCGGTGTACTTATCCGTCACGGTCACGTCGGTGGCAAAGGCAAAGCGTGCCAGGTACGCACCGCCCTTTTCAAAGGCAGCGGGGCTGGCGGTTTCAATCACCATCGTGGTCTTTTTGGCGGGGTGGACGTTCATCTCGGCGCGCATGGCACGGACAGCCTTGATGTAGTCCATCAGCTTTTCAAAGTCGGCGCACTCGTCGGCCCAAACGGGCATGTTCTCGTCGCCGGGCCACTTCTGGGTCATGATAGTCTCGGCGCTGCCGGGCAGGGCCTGATAAATTTCTTCGGTGATAAAGGGCATGAAGGGGTGCAGCAGCTTCAGCGCCTTGTCTAGCACATACACCAGCACCTTGCGGGCGGTGTCGGCAGCCTGTGCGTCCTCGCTGTTCAGGCGGGCTTTGCAGATTTCAATGTACCAGTCGCAGTACACTTCCCAGATAAAGTTCTCGACCTTTTCGGCAGCCAGACCCAGCTCGTACTTGTCCAGATTGGCGGACGCATCGGCGGCGACCTTGGCCAGCTCGGACAGCACCCACTTGTCGCTCATGTCCAGCAGGGCTTCCTCGGGCAGGCCGGGCCGGAAGTCCTCGGGCAGGTTCATCTGCACAAAGCGGGAGGCGTTCCACAGCTTGTTGGCAAAGTTGCGGGCTGCCAGCACCTTTTCGTCGCTGTAACGCATATCGTTGCCCGCGGTGGAGCCGACGATCAGCATCAGGCGCAGCGCATCCGCGCCGTACTGCTCAATGACTTCCAGCGGGTCGATGCCGTTGCCCAGGGACTTGGACATCTTGCGGCCCTGGCTGTCGCGCACGATGCCGTGGATCAGCACGGTGTCGAACGGGGCTTTGCCGGTGTAGGCAAGGCCGGAGAAGATCATGCGGGAAACCCAGAAACCAATGATATCATAGCCGGTCACCAGCGTGTTGGTGGGGTAGAAGTAGCGGTAATCCTCGGCGTTTTCGTCGGGCCAGCCCAAGGTGGAGAAGGGCCACAGCGCACTGCTGAACCAGGTGTCCAGCGTGTCGGGGTCCTGGGTCAGCTTGCTGCCGCCGCACTTGGGGCAGGTGCAGGGGGCGTTTTTGGCAACCACGGTCTCGCCGCAGTCATCGCAGTACCAGGCGGGGATCTGGTGGCCCCACCACAGCTGGCGGCTGATGCACCAGTCACGGCCGCCCTTCATCCAGTTGAGGTAGTTCTTGGTAAAGCGTTCGGGCACAAACTTGATCTCGCCCTTTTCCACGCTCTCGATGGCGGGTTTGGCCAGCGGCTCCATCTTGACGAACCACTGCTTGGAAACCATCGGCTCAATGACGGAATGGCAGCGGTAGCAGGTGCCGACCTCGTGGGTCAGCGGCTCGGTTTCCTTCAGGGCACCGCAGGCCTCCAGATCGGCCAGCATGGCCTTGCGGGCTTCCAGTGCAGTCATGCCGGCGTACTTGCCGCAGTCCAGAACTTCCGGCTCATCGGCGGCAGCGCGTCCGGCGGCGCGCTCGGCATCGGCGGCGGCCTTCTCGGCGGCGCCGGTCATGTGGCCGTCGTAGGTCAAAACGCGGATCATCGGCAGGTCGTGGCGCTTGCCGACCTCAAAGTCGTTGGGGTCGTGGGCGGGGGTGATCTTCACAACGCCGGTGCCCTTTTCCATGTCGGCGTGCTCATCGCAGACGATGGGGATCTCACGGCCGATCAGCGGCAGAATGACATGGCAGCCGTGCAGGTGGGCATAGCGCGGG
>USNZ01000242.1 GCA_900556255.1 uncultured Oscillospiraceae bacterium | reverse complement strand
CGATGATGCCGTTCTTGATGTTCAGGCTCAGTTTGCAGGTGCCCTGCTGGGGAGCGCACCAGCCCACACCATGGGTGTAGCCGCTGATGTCCTCAATTTTATAGGCCTTTACCCATTCGCCTTCTTCGGGGATGGGGGCGGGACCGTGCTTAGGACCTTTTGTGATCGGGCACATATTGCTGACCTGTGCGGAGTATTCGATCATAATATTCTCTCCTTTGCGTAATTGTTATGCTTTTCACAGCTAATTTTATTATAAAGGGTCGAAGTCGGTTTTTCAAGAGGTTAGACAAACCTAACTTACGGAAATTTGGAAAAATTGCTGCAAAAAGGCAAAAACCGCCCGCAGGGCGGTATAGACTGTCGATAAACTCAATTAACAATTGCGAACTTTCGGTAGGTTTGTAGGGGACGCATAAATGCGTCCCGTGCGGCTTTACCCGCTATATCGTAATATCCGGGCGGCTGCGGCGGGCGGCATATATGCCGCCCCTACATTACTACCCGCAAAAGGGCTTTCTAGACAAACAGAACAGCCCGCGGGGCGGTAAAATGCTTTGTCCTATCACTTCTCCCGCACGGGGCGCAGGCAGGCAATGCAGACGCCGCCCGCCAGGGCGCACAGCCCTGCCAGCCAATGGCGCGCAGCTAAGGGCAGCGCCTGGCTGCCGATATAGCTGATGATGCTGCCGCCACTCATTCCCAGTGCGATAAAACCGTAGTTCACCCCTGCGTGGGCAAGGCCGAACAAATCGCTGTTCAGGGCAGGCTGCACCGCTGCGCCGCCCGAATAAAAGAAGGTCAGCAAGGCGTAGGCAAACAGCACGGCCTGCCCCTGCGCAAAGGCAAACCAGAGCGAGCCCGCCGCCAGCCCCGCATAGATGCCCAGCAAAACCGGCTTGCGGCCCAGGCGGTCGCTGGCAGCCGGGCAGAGCAGACGTCCCGCCGCGCTGAATGCCGAACCCAGCACAATGCTGAGAGGGGCGGCAGATTCCGGCACACCGCGCTCGGCGGCAATCTTCAGGATTTCGGGGCTGAACAGCAGCACCGCCGGGGCGGACAGTGCCACCGCCGCCGCGCACAGGGCGTACTGTGCGGTGTGCAGCATCTCTTTATAGGTAAGCCCCTGCTGCGGCGGTGCGGCGGCTGCCGGGGGAGGATCCTGCAAAAGTGCCGCCCCTGCCCCGCAGACAATCAGCATCACCGCGCCCAAGGCGGCAAGACACACCCGTATGCCGAAGCGCTGCCCCACCCCCTGCACAAACAGCGTGTAGAACGCACCCGAAAACCCCATCGCCGCGCCGGTCACGCCGGTGGCCAGACCTTTTTTGTCCTTATACCATTTTTGCACACAGGCCAACACTGACGGTGCCAAAAAGGCGCTGCCCAGCCCGGCCGGCAGTGGAAACACCAGCAGAAACAGTGCTGTATTGCCCGCGGGCACCAGGGATGCCGCCAGGAATCCCCCGCCCAGCAGCGCCGTGCCCCACAGCCCTGCCAGCCGAGGACCGTGCTTGTCCTGCAAAAGACCGCCCGCCGCACAGCCGACGCCGTAGGCTGCCACCAAAAAAGCAAAGCCCAGCATCACCTGCCCGCGCGACAGTGCATACCCCTGCATCAGCGGTTTTTGAAACACACCCCACGCCGCCGGTATGCCCGTAAGCAGCTGCACCGCCGCCCCTGCTGCCAAAACAAAAGGCCCTCGGTTTGCTTTATCCACGCCATCCCCTCCCCCATAGGGGCTAGTATGGCCGTTTTTCGTTGACAAAATGCGGCGGGCAAGCTATTATATAAAGATAAGACTTGAATCCTACATTGTATATAAAGGAGCAACCGCCATGAAAACACAACCGTTGAAGGGTATGCGCGATCTGCTGCCCCGCGAGCAGGCCCTGCGGGATTATATCCAGGGCCGGATTTTATCCACCTACCGCGCAGCCGGGTTCCAGCGCATTTCCACCCCCATTTTGGAGGATATGGAGAATCTGGACAAAAGCGACGGCGGCGATAACCTGAACCTGATTTTTAAGGTGCTGAAGCGCGGCGACAAGCTGGCAGCCGCCCTGCAAAGCGGCGACGAAAAGCAGCTGTCCGATATGGGTCTGCGCTATGACCTGACGCTGCCCTTGTCCCGCTATTATGCGGCCAACCGCAACGAGCTGCCCAACCCTTTCAAGGTCATCCAGACCGACCGCGTCTACCGCGCCGAGCGCCCGCAGAAGGGCCGTCTGCGCGAGTTTGTGCAGTGTGATATCGACA
>USNZ01000241.1 GCA_900556255.1 uncultured Oscillospiraceae bacterium | reverse complement strand
ACCTACGGTTACTCTGTAGGGGCGGCATATATGCCGCCCGTGCAATCCTCCCGACAATGCAACCTACCGGGCACCCCCCACGAAAGGCTTCCCCCTTTGGGGGAAGCTGTCACCGCAGGTGACTGATGAGGGGACAACTGCCGGATATTTCCCCCTCATCCGGCGCGCGGGGCGCGCCACCTTCCCCCCAAGGGGAAGGCTTTCAGACTGCGTCACCCGCCTTGCATCGCAACAAAAATCTCTTATACAACGTTAAAGGACAAATTCTATGAAAATCGCCATTATTTCCCTCGGCTGCCCCAAAAACCAGGTCGATGCCGATGTGTTCTGCCACGCCCTCATCAAGGACGGCCACGTCACCGTGGGCGACCCCGCGCAGGCGGACGTCATCATCATCAACACCTGCGGCTTTATCGAGTCCGCCAAGACCGAGGCCATCGAAAATATCCTGACGGCCTGCGCGTACAAGCAGCAAAATCCCGACCTCAAGGTCATTGTGACCGGCTGCCTGGCCGAACGCTACAAGCAGCAGATCGTGCAGGAGATCCCCGAAGTCGACGCCGTCGTCGGCATCGGCTCCAACGCCGCGCTGCCCGCCATCGTGCGCCGCGTCTGCGCCGCGGGTGCCTCTCAGGTCGAAAGCTACGGCCCCAAAACCGACATGCCGCTGGGCGGCGCGCGCGTCATCTCGACCCCGCGCCACTACGCGTACTTAAAAATCGCCGAGGGCTGCAACAACGGCTGCTACTACTGCGCCATCCCGCTGATCCGCGGCAAGCTGCGCAGCCGCGAGCTGAACGACTGCGTGGCCGAGGCCCGCTGGCTGGCGGGCGAGGGCGTGCGCGAATTGATCGTTGTGGCGCAGGACCCCACCGCCTACGGCGAGGACTGGGGCAAGCCCGGCGCCATCTGCGATTTGCTGGACGCGCTGCAAAAGATCGAGGGCATCCGCTGGATCCGCGTACTGTACGCCTATCCGGAACGTATCACCGACGAATTTATCGCGGCCATGGTGCGCAACACCAAGGTCGTGCCCTATCTTGACCTGCCCATCCAGCACTGTGACGACGCCGTGCTCAAGGCCATGAACCGCCGCGGCGGCCGCAAGGAAATTGAGGACGCCATCGCCCGTCTGCGCGCTGCGATCCCCGGCATTACGCTGCGCACCACCTTGATTGCCGGCTTCCCCGGCGAGACCGAGGAACAGTACGCCGAACTGTGCGACTTCGTCAAGACCGTCAAATTTGACCGCCTGGGCTGCTTTGCCTACTCCGCCGAGGAAAACACCGTCGCCGCCCGTATGGAAAACCAGCTGGACGAGGAAACCAAGCAGCGCCGCGCCGAGCACATCATGGAATTGCAGGCCGAGGTCAGCGCTGCGCGCGAGGGCGAAAAGGTCGGCCAAACGCTGGAGTGCATCTGCGACGGCGTGGACGACGAAACCGGCATGTACATGCTGCGCACCAAGGCCGACTGCCCCGAAATCGACGGCTGCGTGCTGACCCCCGCCGACACCCCGCTGGAGGAGGGCGCGTTCTACAACGTGACCGTGACCGATGCCGACACCTACGACCTGTACGGCTATGTGGAAGAAAAGCTGGAGGATTGATGTATGAATCTGCCCAACAAATTAACGATGCTGCGTGTTATCCTTGTGCCTGTCTTTATGGTGTTTGCCGCTTGCAGCCGCTACGGCACCGCCGATTTCAACCCCACGTTCGCCCTTGTCGCGGGCATTATCTTTGCCGTCGCCAGCTTTACCGACTTTTTGGACGGCTATCTGGCGCGCAAAAATAACCTTGTCACCGATTTCGGCAAGTTCATGGACCCCCTGGCCGACAAATGCCTGACCACCGCCGCCTTTATCTATATGGTGGCGTGCGGCATCTGCAGCCCCGTGGTACTGGCGGTCATCCTGTTCCGCGAGTTCGCCGTGGCGGGTGTGCGCATGCTCGCCGCCGAAACCGGCACCGTCATCGCCGCCAACATGTGGGGCAAGGTCAAGACGGTCCTGCAGATGCTGACCGTGCTGTTCTACTACTTTGCCGCCGCGCTGGCAGGCCCCACCGACGTGATGGCCGTGGGGCTGATCACCCAGCTTCTGTGTTGGTTGTGCGGCGCGGCCACCGTGCTTTCGGGCGGCATTTACCTGTGGCAGAACCGCAAGCTGTTTATGCAGGCAAAATAATTTGGGCAACCCCTTATAATTCCCGCCTTACGGCTTAAGCACCGCTACGGCGGATCTCCGCGCCAAGAGCCGCCGCAAGC
>USNZ01000240.1 GCA_900556255.1 uncultured Oscillospiraceae bacterium | reverse complement strand
CCGGCGAACACGAGGCAACCGCCATCACCACGCCGGAAAGTCTGGAACTGCACCGCTTGTTCCGCAAAATGCTGGACGCGGGGGTGCACCACTGCGTGCTGGAGGTCAGCAGCCAGGCGCTGCGCCACAACCGCGTGGACGGCATACCCTTTGAGGCTGTGGCGTTCACTAATTTGTCCGAGGATCACATCGGCCCGGGCGAACATCCCGATTTTGCCGACTACAAGGCCGCCAAGCGCCGCCTGTTTGCCGAGTACAACGCCCGCGTGATGGTATACAACGCCGACGATGAGACATCCGACTATATGCGGCAGGGCTTTGCGGGGCAGCAGGTCAGCTTCGGCATTGACCGCGCTGCCGACTACCGCGCCGAAAACCTGGGCCAGTTCCGCAGCGAAACGGCCCTGGGCGTTACCTTCACCTGCCGCCACGGCGGCGCCGCGACCCCTGTGCGGGTGATGAGCCCCGGTGCGTTCAGCGCGTCCGATGCGCTGTGCGCCATTGCCCTGTGCGGCGCCTTTGGCGTGGCACCGGATCGCTGTGCTGCCGTGCTGGCGCACACAACGGTGCAGGGGCGCTTTGAGGTGGTCGAGGGGCTGCCCGGGCGCACCTTTATTGTCGATTACTCCCACAACGGGCTGTCGCTGACAAGCGCCTTAAAGACGCTGCGGGCGTATGCGCCCCGCAAGCTGATCTGCGTGTTCGGCTCGGTGGGCGAGCGCACCCAGATCCGCCGCCGCGAGCTGGCCGAGGCGTCCTCCGCCTATGCGGATTTCACCATTTTGACCAGTGATAACCCCGACCACGAGGATCCTGCCGCCATCACGGCGGAAATTGCGCAACACATGGCACCGGGGGCACCCTACAAAATTGTGGTGGACCGCGCTGAGGCCATACGCGAGGCGGTGACTATGACACAGCCCGGCGATATCGTACTGTTTGCCGGCAAGGGACACGAGGATTACCAGCTGATCAACGGCGTCAAAACGCCCTTTGTGGAACGGGACATCATTCGTTCCGTCTGCAAAGAAATGCAGCAATAAAGAACGCGCCCCGCATCCGGATGATGCGGGGCGCGTTTTGTCGTTTGGTCACTGCTTGTGCTGCTCGGCATAGGCAATCATTTTGCTGTACGTTTCGTCGCTTAGATCATGCTCGATCTTGCAGGCATCGTGGGCGGCCACGTCCGGGTCAACGCCCAGCGCCACAAAAAAGGCGGTCAGCTTGCGGTGACGGTCATAGATGCGGCGGGCAATCATCAGACCCGGTTCCTCCAGCGTAATGAAGCCGTCGGCATCCACCGAGATGTAGCCGTTCTCGCGCAGGTTTTTCATGGCAATGCTGACGCTCGGCTTGGAAAACCCCATGGCAACGGCAATGTCGATGGAACGCACGGAACCTTTTTGATCTTTGAGCATCAGGATTTGTTCCAGATAATCCTCGGCAGATTCGTGTATCTTCAAGGCGGCATCCCCCTTTACTTATAGTAGTTCTATCATACCACGGCGGGGCCGTTTTTGCAAGCAGAGCTGTATCAAAATACAAAAGGCGCGGGGTCCTTGCCCCGCGCCTATGCGTTTATTTGTCGCCGTGGCAGCAGTGCCCGTCACAGTCGTGGCAGCCGCCGCTGCAGCCCCCGCAGGAGCCGCCGGACTTGCGCGTGCGGTACAACAGCCAGCCCACGCCGCCGAACACGATGCCCGCCACGATCACGGTAGGCAGGTTGAAATTGGCAGCCAGAAACGCCATCATAGAAGCTCATCCCTTCGCGTTTTCATACTTGTTGGGGCGGAACAAAAGGTACAGAACCAGCGCCACCAAAGCAGCCGCAACGATGGTAAAGACATTGAAGCCGATCTCGCCGGTGATAAGCCCGCCAATCTGGTAGACGACCAGCGCAGCGCAGTACGCCAGCAGGCACATGTAACCGATGGCGATTGCCGTCCACTTGCCATTGTTCATCTCGCGCTTGATGGCACCCATAGCGGCAAAGCAGGGCGCGCACAGCAGGTTGAAGATCATAAAGCTGTAAGCGGAGATGACGGTGTAGTTGGCGGCAACCTCGGGCCAGATCTCGTCGCCGTTCTCGGACAGCTCGCCCGCGTAGTGGTACAGGACACCGAAGGTGCTAACCACGTTCTCTTTGGCAATCAGACCGGAGATGGACGCAACGGTGGCGCGCCAATCGCCGAAGCCCAAGGGGATAAAGATCCAGGAGATGCAGCCCGCAATGGCGGCCAGCACAGAGTTGTCCTGATCCTCGACCATGCC
>USNZ01000239.1 GCA_900556255.1 uncultured Oscillospiraceae bacterium | reverse complement strand
CGCCGTGTGGCTGGCGGCACTGGGGGTGCCGTATCTTGCGGGGCGGCGCTGTGCCGCGCAGCCCGCTGCCCTCGCAGACCAATGCAAACCGCTGGGTGCGGCGATGGCTGCCTGCGCTGTGTTGCTGTTGGCAAACGGATTTATGAATTTACCGGCCGCGCTGGCCGTGGTGCGCTATGGCTATGCGTTTGGTGCGGAAAAACCGGCGTTTGCGCTTGTATTGGACGCTGTAACGCCGATTTTCTCGGCGCTGTGGCTGACAGTCTACGCCGTGCGCGCCTGCACAGGCTACGGCGTTGCCCGCGGCAAGCCCGGCAGTGCGGCAGTGGGGCTGGTGATGCCGCTGTACTTTTTGTGGCGGCTGTTTTGGCAGTTCCAGGTTGACCCTGCCGCCCTGGCGCGTGTGCAGTATACGCTGACCGTGCTGGGCAGCGTGGCGGCGCTGCTGTTTGCGGCGGCGCTGCTCAAGGTGTTTTTGACGCCGGGGCAATCCTGCGGACACACGCTGTTTGGCGCGGGGGTGGGCTGCTTTTTGCTGTGCAGCTGCGCGGGGACCGTGAAGACGCTGCGGCAGCTGAGCGCGCTGACCGCTGCCGAGGTGTACGGCAATCTGGCGCTTTCGGCGCTGGGGGTGTGCGGGCTGGTCTGCGCCGTCGCCGCCTGCGGCAAAGAGACTGAATAAAAAACGCTGCATCGCAAAAACGGTGCAGCGTTTTCTTATCGGTTCCGAATGTTCTCTATGCGATCCTTGCGGCGGGCGCGGCGTTCCATCACGGTTTCCCAGCCGGAGGATATCTTATCTGCCGTGCCCACCAGAACGGCCTCGCGGGTGTGGGGTACGGCGGTCAAGGTCAGCGGCCACATGTGGCAGCGGATGCAGTCCTTTTCAATGTCGTTCAAATCAAACACAGTCTCGGCGTTGTACAGCGCGGCCTGCGGGTGCTTAAAGCCGTGCCAATGGGTGATGCCCTTGCAGTGGTGCCAGTCATATAAGTAAAAGTCGTGCAGAAACGCGCCGCGCACCAGGCTGACCTCGTCGGCGGCAAGGCCCAGCCGGCGGTTGAGCCAAAACGCAATGCGCGCCACGCGCATACAGTGCTCGTAGGTGGTAATGGTGCCGTGCTGGATAAAATCCTTCATGTGGCGTGCGTGTGGGTTGTCGGCATAGCCGCGCAAGATCTCGTCCACGCAGGCGGACTCGGCGGGGGTCAGGCGAAACAGCACAAAGCATCGCTCCTTTCTGACGGGGTGGAATACAGGGCTTTCCTTGCCCTTAGTATACCGCACCCCGCCCGCCATTGCAACAGCAAAACGGCAAAGATTAACTGCGCAGCTCCAGTTCCTCGCCGTATCCGGCGCATTGCCGCCCCAGCAGGGTGTACATCGGGCTGAAACGGTCGTACAGATACTCCTGCGCTCGGCAGGGGGTGCGCAGGGGCAGCGAACTTTTGGGCAGCCGCACCGCCGCCGCAAACGGCCCTGCGCCGCCGCTTTGCACCACCGCCCCGCCGCTTACCGCCGCCAACCGCAGCAGCAGGGCGCGGGCATTGCGGGGCAGGGTGGCACACTGCCCGCCCTGCACCACCAGCACGGCCGCATCGGGGGCTGTCTGTACCCGAATCACCGCGCGGCCCTGCGCCTGCAGCGCCCCCTGCACAAAGCAAAGCAAGCCACATTGCAGCAAAAGGCGCGGCACGGCCACCGGCAGCGGTACGTCCGACGGGACAAAATACAGCCAGCTGCGCCGCCGCACGGCCTGCTGCAGGGCGGTGCACAGGGCCTCGGCCTCGGCGGTCAGGTCCAAGGCGCGGGGCGGGGGCGGGGCACAGGCGGCCTCGGCCAAAAGGCGGGCGGCCAGCTTCGGGCCGGGGCGCACGGTGCGACGGCACAAACGTCGGCGGGCGGCGTCCTCCGCCAAAAGGGCGCGGGTGGGGTCATCGGGGCACATGGCAAACCCTCCTGTCAGAACGGTGATTGTGTGGCTAGTCTATGCAAAAGTGCCCCAAAAAAAGGTGCCAAAAGCTGTAAACGCAAAAAACTTTGAAAAAAACTTGAAAATTTCGTGTTAAAATAATAACAGGCACTTGCAGAGTTCGTCAAAATGGAGTACAATAGTATCATACCGCAAAGCGGGTTGGCCGCTGACCGGGTTACAATAAATCTATGGAGGATTTTATTATGGCTGTTAAAGTTGCAATCAATGGTTTTGGCCGCATTGGCCGTCTGGCTTTCCGTCAGATGTTTGAGGCTGACGGCTACGAAGTTGTCGCCA
>USNZ01000238.1 GCA_900556255.1 uncultured Oscillospiraceae bacterium | reverse complement strand
TCATGAACCAGCAGCGCGAGATCATCTACAAGCAGCGCCAGATGGTGCTGGACGGTGAGGATATCAGCGGCAAACTGCACGAGATGATGCGCCAGTCCATCGACGATGCCTGCGGCAACTACCTGAACGGTGAGACCCCTGACGATTGGGATTTTGCGGGTCTGCGCCGCCACTTTATGAACTGGCTGTGCCTGCCCAGCGATTTCAACTACACCACCGAGCAGCTGAACGATGTCACCCGTGAGGGCATTGCCGACGAACTGTACAAGCGTGGCATGGAAATTTTGACCGCCAAAGAGGCCAAGTACGGTGCTGCTACCATGCGCGAGCTGGAACGCATCTGCCTGCTGCGCAACGTCGACTCCAAGTGGATGGAACATATCGACAACATGGATCAGCTCAAACAGGGCATGGGTCTGCGCGGCTACGGCCAGCATGATCCTGTAGTGGAATACCGCCTGGAAGGCTTTGCCATGTTTGACGAGATGATCGACTCCATCCGCGAGGACGCCGTCCACATGCTGCTGACCATTGAGGTGCGCCAGCAGAACGCTGAGCCTAAGCGCGAGCAGGTGGCCAAGCCCACCGGTGAGGGTGCCCCCACCCAGCCCGGTGCCAAGGGTGCCGCCCCTGTGCGCGTGACCAAGATCGGACGCAATGACCCCTGCCCCTGCGGCAGCGGTCTGAAGTGGAAGAAATGCACCTGCAAAGAATATCACCCTGACCTGTAAAACAACCGAAGCGCCGCCCCAAACAGGCGGCGCTTTTTGCAAAGAGGTTTTTTGAATGAAAGCACATATTGTACGCGACCCACGCTGCATTTTATTGTGGCGCGTGGGAGCCGATACCCCCGGCTATGACGCCCTGCAGCGCATCGCCCGTGCCAATAAGGTCAAGCTGCGCTGCGTGGCAGACGGCGATTTGGGCGGCCTTGTGGGAAATCTATGCGCGGGACGCCCTGCCCCCGATGCCGCGCCGCTGATTGCCGTGCCCGATACCCCGACGCTGGTCATCAGCGGGCTGCGCCACGACAACGGTGAACTTTCTGCCTTTCTGGATACCTTGAAAACGGCAGGCTTTACCGTGCCCGTGCGCTGCATGGTGACCCCCACCAACAAAAACTGGACACTGGCCGAACTGCTGATGGAGCTTGCACGTGAACATGACGCCGTAAACGGAAAGGCTGTACAATGACCCGCAAGCTGTTGGCGGGCGGCTTGGCCCTGACCCTGCTGCCGCTGACTGCCTGTGCCCCGCGGCAAAAGATGTACACGGCAACGTGGTTTGATGTATTTGATACCGTGACCACCGTACAGGGCTATGCGGTAAGCGAGCAGGAATGGAACGAACAGGCAGATGCTCTGCATGCCGAGCTTTTGCGGCTGCACGAACAGTTGGATATCTACAACGCTTATGACGGGCTGAGCAATCTGTATACCGTCAACCGCTGCGCCGCCGACGCCCCTGTGCAGGTGGAGCCGGAGCTGTTCGATTTTTTGCAGTGGGCTTGTAAGGACGTGTACACCGCCACAAATGGTGCGGTGAACCCTGCCGCGGGTGCGGTGCTGCGCCTGTGGCATGACGCCCGCGAGAGTGATTCCCCTGCCCCGCCCGCACAGGCCGCTATTGACGAGGCGCTGCAGCACTGCGATGCCGATAATCTCCTGCTGGACGCCGAAAACCACACGGTATATTTTGCCGACGCAGCCATGCAGCTGGACGTGGGCGCGGTAGCCAAGGGCTATGCCGCTGTGCAGGCAGGGCAAAAAGCCGCGCTGTGCGGTATGGAACACGCCCTGCTGAATGTCGGCGGCAATGTGTATATCATCGGAGATAAGCCCGACGGCAGTGCCTGGCGCGTGGGCGTAGAGAACCCGTGGGGTGACAGCCCGCAGTACCTGCAAACGGTCGAGCTGCACAAGGGGGATTCGCTGATCGTCAGCGGAGATTACCAGCGCTATTTCACCTACAACGGCGTGCGCTATGCGCATCTGATCGACCTGACCACAGGCTGGCCGGCGACCTATTACAGCAGCACGGCGGTGTACACGCACCCCGATACCGGCTGGGGCGATGCCTGGTCGACGGCGCTGTTCTGCCTGCCGACCGAGCAAAGCGAAGCTCTGGCCGAGAGCCATGCGGACACGATGGGCGCACTTTGGATGTATGCCGACGGTACGCTGCGGCAAAGCAGCGGCTGGACAGGAAAGAACGCACAATAAAAAATGGGAACCTTTTGGCAAGGTTCCCATTTTTTTATTGCGTTTCGGTGCTTA
>USNZ01000237.1 GCA_900556255.1 uncultured Oscillospiraceae bacterium | reverse complement strand
GTCGATCCAGGGCGCGGCCAGGTTGCACATGTTTCGGTCTTCCCAATCATAAAAGCGGCCGCTCTGGCACGGGAAAATGATAATGGGGCGTCCGGCGTGACCGTAGACTTTGAACTCCATAAAGCGGTCAAGATACCGGCTGTATTCCTTATAATAACGGATCTGCATGGCAGTTCCCTCCTGATTTTATTTGTAGAAAAATTTCTTGTTCAGATCCAGCAGCCCAACCATAGCGTGCATGGGGCCGGATGTGGAAGTTTTAAATACCCAGTAGTACGCCAGGGCCAGGGCCTCGCGCAGGTAACAGGGCAGCACGCTGCGCCACGGCGTGTGGGCAGGCAGCGCAGCGACCGTGGTAAAACCGGCCCGCGCCGCATACCGCCCGGCGCGGTAGCAGTGGAATGCGTTGGAAACGTAAACGATGGGGGTATCGGGGCTGTAGCCGCGCTCTTTTAAAATATCCAGCGAGAAAGCAAAGTTCTCCTCGGTGGAGGTGGACTTGTTTTCGGCCAAAACGCGGTCAGCGGGCAGACCTTTTTCAATCAGGTAATCCCGCATGGCCTGGCCTTCGGGAATCCATTCGTCCCTACCCTGCCCGCCGCTGGTGACGATGAGCAGGTCGGGGTGTTCCGCCGCGTACTCATAGGCTTTATCCAGCCGGTAGCGAAGCAGCATGCTGGGCTTATCCTTACGCAGGCCTGCGCCCAGCACGATCATGACCTGTTCCTGCCCTGTGGGGCGGTCGGCATAACCGCTGATTGCCAGAAACCCGATGATGCCCGCCTGCACGGCAAACCCGACGCACAACAGCACCAACACGACCCTGCCCGCCCCGTGGGAGAACCAGACGTTCAGCGGCTTGCGGAATATCGCGTACCCCGCCACCGCCGCCGCCAGCAGCCACACCAGCAGGGTGCCCATATTAAAGTTACTGGTAAATGCCAGCCCCACCGCATATACAGCCAAGGCGAGCGCCAGCAAATTCAGCAGTACAACGCCCATTTTACTTGGCAATTTCATCGTATACCCCGCAGCCCGCCGGGCAATAATCCACGCCCAGCGCCTTGCAGACGGTGTCGGCAATGGTGGCGAAGCTGTAACGGGTGTGCAGGTTGACGCCGGGGCGGACCTCGCTGCCGTAAATCAGCAGCGGCACATACTCGCGGGTGTGGTCGGTGGTCTTGGTGTAGCCGGGGTCGCAGCCGTGGTCGGCGGTGATCATCAGGATATCGTCGGGGCGCATCTTGGCCATGAAGCCGGGCAGCCAATCGTTGAATTCGGCAGCAGCGGCGGCATAGCCCGCAATGTCGCGGCGGTGGCCGTACAGCATGTCAAAGTCCACCAGATTGACAAAGGCCAGACCCTCAAAGTCGCGATCTGCCAGTTCCAGCGTGACCTGCAGCCCCTCGGTATTGCCGGCGGTGCGGATGGTTTCGCCAATGCCCTTGCCCGCAAAGATATCGTGAATTTTTCCCACGCCGATGGTCTGTTTGCCGGCAGCCTGCAAGGCGTCCAGCATGGTGTCCTGCGGCGGGACAAGGCTGTAATCGTGGCGGCGGGCAGTGCGGGTAAAGTTGGCGGCGCAGTCCCCCACAAAGGGGCGGGCGATGACGCGCCCCACGCCGTATTTGCCCACCAGCAGCTCGCGGGCGGCGGCGCAGATCTCGTACAGCTTTTCCACGGGAACCAGTGCCTCATTGGCGGCGATCTGGAACACACTGTCGGCGGAGGTGTAGACGATCAGCGCGCCGGTTTTCATGTGCTCCTCGCCGTAGTCGCGGATGACATCAGTGCCGGAATAGGGCTTGTTGCACAGCACCTTGTAGCCGGTCTTAGCGGTAAAGGCGTCCAGCAGTTCCTGGGGGAAGCCGTTCGGGAAGGTGGGCAGCGGCTCGGCGCTGAGCAGCCCCGCAATTTCCCAATGCCCGATGGTGGTGTCCTTGCCGGCGCTGGCCTCACGCAGGCGGGCAAAGCTGCCCAAGGGCGCGGCGGCGGGGGTGCCGCCCTGTACGCCGTCGATGTTGAACAATCCCAGCTCGGCAAGGTGTTCGCCCTTGAAGGCGGGGTGGGCGGCGATGCTGCCCAGCGTGTTGGTGCCGGCATCCCCGAACGCGGCGGCGTCCGGCTCGGCGCCGATGCCGAAGCTGTCGAGAACGATCAGGAAAATTCGTTTTGCCATAGTGGTTTCTCCTTAACTCCGATGCAGTGGGTGGTTTTGTTTGTATTATAGCCGAAACACGGCAAAAAGTAAAGACAATACCTCATAAAACAAACCCCG
>USNZ01000236.1 GCA_900556255.1 uncultured Oscillospiraceae bacterium | reverse complement strand
GCTGCTGCAAAAGGCCGTGCTGGTCGCCCTGAACGAGGACGACAAGGTCGTGTTTGAGGAGTTCATCGACGGGCAGGAGGTCGAGTGCGCCGCCATCGGCAACCCCGACGACCCCGCCCACGTCGAGACCACCCGCCCCGGCGAAATTCTGGCGGGCGCGGAGTTCTATACCTACGATGACAAGTACAAAAACGGCGTGTCGCAGACCGTCATCCCCGCGCATCTCAGCGAGGAAAAGCTGGACGAAGTCCGCGCCGAAGCCCGCCGCGCCTACCTGGCTTTGGGCTGCGCAGGGCTTTCGCGCTGCGACTTCTTCGTCGAGCGCGGCACGGGGCGCGTGCTCTGCAACGAGCTGAACACCCTGCCGGGCTTTACCGCCATCAGCATGTATCCCAAACTGATGGAAAGCGTCGGCGTCGGCTTTGACGAGCTGATCGACAAGCTGCTGCAGCTGGCGGTACACCGCCGCAAGGGGGCCTATTGATGGACACAAGACCCATCGGCGTGTTTGACAGCGGCCTTGGCGGGCTGACTGCCGTGCGCCAACTGCGCCGGGTTTTGCCGGGCGAGGATATCGTCTATTTCGGTGACACCGGCCGCGTGCCTTACGGCTCGCGCGGGCGGGACGTTATTGTGCAGTATGCGCGGCAGGATATCCGCTTTTTGCTCAGCCGCGACGTCAAGTTTGTGCTGGCAGCCTGCGGCACCGTGTCCTCCACCTACCCGCCGGAGGAAGCCGCCCGCCTGCCCGTACCCTACACCGGCGTGGTGGGTGCCACCGCCCGCGCCGCCGTGCAGGCGACCCGCAACGGCAAGATCGGCATTATCGGCACGGCAGCCACCGTGCGCAGCGGCTCCTACGCGGCGGTCATTCGGGATATCTGCCCCGACGCCGAAATTTTTGCCCGCGCCTGCCCGCTGTTTGTGCCGCTGGTCGAAAACGGCTATGTCGATCCCGGCAACCCCGTGACCCGGCTGGTTATTGCCGAATACCTGCAGGAATTGCGCGATAAAAACGTAGATACGCTGATTCTTGGCTGCACCCACTACCCGCTGATCAAGCCTATGATCGGTGACTTTATGGGGAATGCGGTCACGCTGATCGACTCCGGCAAGGTAACGGCCCAGGCCACGGCGGCAGCGCTGGACGACCTGGGGCTGCTGAACGGCCGCACAACCGGCGGCAGCGCGCAGTTTTTTGTCAGCGATGTGCCCTATGAATTTGCCCGCCAGGCGCGCATGTTTTTGGGCGAGTACGCCGGCAGCGGCGACGTTCCGGTGGAGCGCATCGCCATTGAGTCCTATTAAAAGCGAGGCGATACCATGGACGAAAGATTTCTCATCACCATCAAGGGCACCATGGAGCAGCGGGGCGACAGCGACACCGTCGAGCTGATGACCCGCGGAGACCTGGTACACAAGGAAAACGCCTACTACATTGTCTATAAAGAGACCGAAACCACGGGTTACGCGGGCTGCACCACCACCGTCAAGGTGGCGGAGGACGCCCGTCGGGTGTCGATGACGCGGTTCGGCAAAAACCACAGCCAGCTTATCATAGAAAAAGGCACCCGCCACCTTTGCCACTACGAAACCGGCTACGGCGCGGTCAGCCTGGGCGTGGCGGCGGACACCATCGAGCACGCCCTGACCGAGCAGGGGGGACGGCTGAAGTTCAGCTACACGCTGGATTCGGGGGCCGAAAACTTTATCAGCCGCAACCTTGTGGACATCGCGGTGGAACCCCTGCCCGAAAATGCCGAGTAAATGCTACAATTTGTATAAAACGCCGCAACGCGGCACGAACCCTGAAAAGGAGCTTGCAATTATGGAATACAAAAACTACAACCCCCGCCAGGCCGCTTTGGATGCCGCCCGCGAACTGCTGGCGCAGGCCGCAAATGCTGCCGTGGCCGACGGTTCCCTGCCTGAGGCTGCCCTGCCGGACTTTATTGTGGAGATTCCGGCGGACGTGAAAAACGGCGATGTTGCGTCCAACATTGCCATGGCGGGCGCCCGCACCTTCCGCAAGGCACCCCGCCAGATCGCCGAGGCCATCACCGCCAAGCTGAACCTGGAGGGCAGCCTGTTTGCCCGCGCCGAGATCGCAGGCCCCGGCTTTATCAACCTGTTCTTGGGGCAGGAGTGGTTCACCGACGTCGTGCGCGCCGCCGTGGCCGATGCCGAGTACGGCCGCACCGATGCCGGCAAGGGCAAAAAATACAATGTGGAATTTGTTTCCGCCAACCCCACCGGCCCCATGCACATGGGCAACGCCCGCGGCG
>USNZ01000235.1 GCA_900556255.1 uncultured Oscillospiraceae bacterium | reverse complement strand
CCAGGGCGAGCGAGCCTTTTAACAGATGCACAGCAGCAGCAGCCCCCGTCAGGGCCGCAGCGGCGGCGTCCCCCACCACCGGCAAAAGCCCCTGCAAAACGCTGCGTCCGGTTTTCAGGGCGGCGCTGTCCACCGCGCCCGTCAAAATATTTTGCAGCCCCAGCACAAACCCGAACACCGCCCCGCAGCCCTTGAGCAGCCAGACAAGGCAGCGCGAAAACAGCCGTGCCGCCTCCTCGATACCCGCATCGCCCCAGATGCAGGCGCACGCCGCAAAACAGAAATACACCTGCATCACGGGCAGCAGCACCTGCCCGATGACACCGCCCACCAGCCCCGACACCGCGTAGAACAGCCCGCTGTATGCCGCCGCGCCTGCGCTTTGCCCGCCCAGTGCCACCGCACCGCTGTACACGGGGATAAATGCTGCCAGATAGTTGCGGCAATCCAGCGCCGTGGCGGCCACTCTTTGCACCAGCTGCATCATGGCCGACAGGCTGACCCCGCCGAAGCCCAGCACCGCCAGGCAGTCCAGACAGGCGCGCCAGCCCGTTTTGCCGCACAAAAGCCCCAGCACTCCGCACAGCAAAAGATACCCGCACAGCTGCACAAAAAAGCGCAGCGGCGCGGCGGCAGGCTGTGCCAGGATCCGCAGAGCCGCCGCCCAAAGCCCGTCCAACGTCCAGCCCGACACCTGCGCAATGTCGGGTGCCGTGCGCAAAATTTCCTGCGTTTGTTCGGGCAGCTGCGCCGCAAAGGCGGCAGTCGGCAGCAGGACCGCTACTGCAAGTACCCCGCAAAAGCATCCAGCAGCTGCTGCAACAGGGGCAGCGCCTGCAAAAGCGCCAGCGCCCGCCCGCAAAGATCCACGGCCGAGGCGGCCGCCGTCAGCCCCGCTTCCCGACAAAGGTCGGCGGCGAACTGCGCCACCAGCGCAATACCCAGCACCCGCACAAGACAGCCTATGCCCTCGCCCGGGAAATACCCCTCCAGCCCCTGCAGCCAGACAAGGATCGGCCTTACCTGCCTGGCCACTGCCCCCAGCAGCCCCGCCGCCGCACACACCGACACCAAAAAGGCAAACGCCGGCTGGTCTTTTTTTAAGGTAAGCTGCAGCACTGCCGCCGCAAACGCCAGCACCGCCCACTGAAATATCACCATATAGCGTCATAATTCAAACAATGCTTTGATCAGCACAAACAAATCACTGATTTGGCGCACCAGCATCGTCAGCACCACCACCAGCCCCGCGAGGGTGGTCATCATGGCCTGATCCTCCCGCCCGGAACGGATCAAAAGCTGGTTCAGCACCGCCACAATGATGCCTGTCGCCGCAATTTTGAACACAAGGTCAATATCCACGCTGTGCCCCCTATCCCCACAAAACCGCCGCCAGCAGTCCGCCGCAAACGCCCAGCTTGGGCCACAGACTGCGCGCCTGCCGCAGTGTCGGGGCTTTCTCGGCGGCAGATTCCTCGCACAGGGCTGCCGCTGCCGTAAGCATTTCACACGCCCCCGTGCGGTCACTTTCCCCCGCCGCGCACAAAAGGCTTTGCACCTCATCCCGTTTCGGGGCGGGCAGGGCAGCGGGCGGCGGCAGCGCAGCCAGGGCAGTACAGTCCGCAAGGCCGATTGCGGCAAACTCCGGGTAGGCGGCGGCGCGCGCCAGCAGCTCATCGGCCGGCAGCGGCAGATACCGCAGCGTCTGCTCCATGTACGAAAGCAGCCGTGCAAAGGTATGTACCTGCCGCCATCGGCGTTCCTGTTTTTGGGCTGCCGCTAAGCCCAGCCCGCCTCCCGCCGCGCACAACAGCAAGGTCGATACCAAGTGCAGGGTCACGCTCAGCACAGTGTTTTCCACTCGGCTACCTCGCCGGGGCGATGTCCGCCTGCCAGCAGCACCGCCCGCGCAAAGGCACCCGTCTGCAGCAGCCGCGCCAACTGGGGGCGTTTTTGCAGCGACCGCAGACTTTCGCAATGCACCGATGCCGCAAACACTACGCCGGACGCAACGCCCCATTCCAGCGCGGCGGCGTCCTCCGCCGTGCCTAACTCGTCGCACAAAATAAAGCGCGGGTTCATGCACCGCAGGGCCATTTCCACCGCCGAGGCCTTACTGCAGCGGGTATAGACGTCGCATCCTTCCCTGACAAGCATTTTACCTTTACAGTCTATACCTGTCAGCTCACCGCGCTCGTCCGCCACGGCCACGATCTGACGCTGCTCGATGAGATACTGCCGCAGCAGGGACTGATCGCCGCGAGCAGCCCAACGCGCTCACTGCTGCT
>USNZ01000234.1 GCA_900556255.1 uncultured Oscillospiraceae bacterium | reverse complement strand
GCCCGTTGCAGATGGCCTTGCGGCCGCAGGCGCAGATGGTTTTCAGTTCCTCGATGGTATGGGCCAGCTCCAACAGGCGGGTCGAGCCGGGGAACCCCCGCATCATAAAATCCGCCCGCAGCCCGTAGCAGATAACAGGGATGCTCAGATCCACCGTCACGCGGAACAGCTGCTCGGCCTGTTCGGGGGTAAAGAACTGGCTCTCGTCGCACAGTACGCAGGCGAGTGCGCCGTGGGCTGCCATATCCTGCCGCACCAGCTCAACAATATCCACGTCAGGCGTGACAAGCATATCCACTTTACAGCTGATGCCAAGCCGCGACACGATGCAGTCCTGCCCTTTGGTGTCCACCGCGGGCTTCAAAATCAGCACCCGCATACCGCGCTCTTTATAGTTGTAGGCAACCTGCATCAGGGCGGTGGTCTTGCCGCTGTTCATGGCGCCGTAGCGGAAATACAATTTAGCCATCGAAAAAGCTCCTTTTACTCCTCGGCGATATTGCGCAGGCGGTAACCCAGGCTCATCAGGCTGTCGCCCAGGTGAACGTTCTCCACCGTGACCTGCGGGTACTCGACCGACAGATCATAGTGGCTGAAGTTCCAAAAGCCCTGAATTCCCAGCCGAACCAGCTCGCCCGAAAGATCGACCGCACTCTGGCGGGGCACACACAGCACCGCCACGACCGGATGGTGAGTGCTGCAGAATGTCTCCAACTGCTCCAGCGGGTAGATGGGCACACCGCACATCTCCTTGCCGACGAGATCCGGATTGATGTCAAACACGCCCAGCAGCTTGTAGCCGTTGGTATCACGGCTGATAAAGCTGGACACAGCCGAGCCGAGATGGCCCGCACCGATCAAAATGGTGGGCAGACGCTCGCCGTCACCGAACAGCAGCTTGCCGATCTCGGCGCGCAGCACGTCCACCTTGTAGCCGATGCCCTGTTGCCCAAAACCGCCGAAGCAGTTGAAATCCTGCCGCACCTGACTGGCGGTGGTACCCATCATGCGGGCCAGCTCACTGGAGGAAATTTTCTCTTTGCCATCGGCAGAAAGGTTGGTCAGATACCGATAATACTTCGGCAGGCGCTTGATAACAGGCAGTGAAACCTTGTTTTGTACAGCCATATTACACCTCTTTGCGGCCAAGTGGCAGCCGCACTGAAAACGATAAATTCTATGTTTATTATAAAATGCTTCTTGCCGTTTGTCAATTTTTTGTCTAAGTTTTTTCTGCTTTTTGTAAAATTCTCCTGTTTTTGCCGCTGCATAGTCAGAAATCTTTCACCCCATACTACAAGCGGCATTTTGTATACAAGGAGAGGATCTTATGCAGCCCAACGCCAAAAAAAGCACCAAAAAGTCCGCGCACAACCCCACCGAGACCGCCGCCCTCAAGCGCTTGGAGCACGACCTTATCACCGAGGATGGCATCGTGCCCGCCACCAAGGGGCGTCATGCCATCCACTGCCTGACGGTCATCGGCACGATTGAGGGGCACACCCTTGCCTCCGAGGCGCAGAAAACCACCAAGTACGAGCACGTCATTCCGCAGCTGGTCGATATTGAGGAGGACCCCGAAATCGAGGGGCTTTTGGTCATATTAAATACAGTAGGCGGCGATGTCGAGACAGGTCTTGCGCTGGCCGAATTGATCGCAAGCTCCGCCAAGCCCAGCGCCACGCTGGTTCTGGGCGGGGGACATTCCATCGGTATCCCGCTGGCCGTGGCGGCGCGGCGCAGCTTTATTGTGCCCACCGCCACCATGACGGTGCACCCCGTGCGGCACTCCGGCATGGTGCTGGGTGTGCCGCAGACCCTGCGCTATTTTGAGCAGATGCAGGAGCGCATAGCCGGGTTTGTGGCGGGACATTCGGGCATCAGCGCCAAGCGCTTTACCGAGTTGATGCACAATACAGGGGAGCTGGTCATGGACATGGGCACCGTGCTGGACGGCCCCGCCGCCGTGAAAGAGGGCCTGATCGATGAGTTGGGCGGTCTGGCCGACGCCCTGCGCTTTTTGTACCGCGAAATCGAGCAGGGGAGAGGGGAGAAATAAACCCGCCCCTGCCTGTGTCTTTATGAAAATGCGCCCGACACGCGGGCGCACCAGACTGTCGATAAACCTAACGGGATGATTGCGGCCTTTCGGCTGCTTTGTAGGGAACGGTCTTGACCGTTCCGTGCAACCTTGCCCAAAGTACGACGCAACGTGAAAACCGCGCGCCATTCGGCGCGATTTTATGCGCTGCGCGCAGCCAGATGTGCGGATGGGTCAAGACCCATCCCTACAAATC
>USNZ01000233.1 GCA_900556255.1 uncultured Oscillospiraceae bacterium | reverse complement strand
GGGTGCAGGAGCGTGGCGCAGCCACACCGCGACGAACCCCTTCTTTGAGCGTGTCATATCAATTCCACATGGTAGGTTTTCAGCCAGTAGTTCAGCTGCAAAAACCAGGCGACGGTCTGCGGCGTAGTCATCAACTGCCCGTACCACGGCACGGGGTTATCACTGCCGCAGGCAATCAGGCGCTGCAAAGCCTCGCGCTGCACAATTTTCAGAACAGGCGCGGCAGGGTCGGCAATGACCTGCCGCAATTCGGCGCAGACAGCCTGCATATAGGCAGGGTTCCATGTTTTCGGGTAGGGGCTTTTGCGGCGTGTGCGCACGGTCTCCGGCAGCAGACCGCGCACGGCCTGGCGTAGAAGTCCCTTTTCCTGCCCCGCGTAATCCTTAAACTCCCACGGAACCGCGTACATGTACTCGGCAATGCGGTAATCGCAGAAGGGTACGCGCACCTCCAGGCCGCTGTACATGCTCATGCGGTCCTTGCGTTCCAGCAGGGTTTGCATAAACCAGTAAAAATTCAGGTTTGTCATCTGGCGCATACGGCGCTCCAAGGGGGAAAGCCCCGCCAGAGCTGAGGTTTCCGCCAGGGCACGGCGGTAATGCGCGTCCACAAAGGCGGCGGGTTCTATGCCGCCCAACACATCGGGGCGCAGAAAGGACGCGCGGTACGCCGTGGACTGCGCCCACGGAAAGCCGTATTTTTCCCGCACGGTCGGGTCGCGGTACCACGGGTAACCGCCAAAAATTTCGTCCGCGCACTCCCCCGAAAGCACCACCGTGGCATGGGGCTTGATGACACGGCAAAACTCCAAAAGCGAGGAATCGACATCCGCCATACCGGGAAGGTCGCGTGCGTCCACAGCCCTGTATAGTGCCTGTACCAGCTGCGGCGTGTCCAGAGTGACCCAATGATGCGTTGCATGCAGATTTTCGTTCATTGTGCGGATAAACGGCGCGTCCGCCCCCGGCTGAAACTTCGTTGCATGGAAATACCGCTTATTGTCCTTGTACCCCACCGAAAACGTGTGCAGGGTCTTGCCTGTCTCGGCAAAGGCGGCATCTGCCACCGACGCCAATATGCCGGAATCCAGCCCGCCCGAAACCAGTGCCCCCACCTGCACATCGGCCACCAGCTGGCGGTGGATAGCATCCAGCAAAAGCTCGCGCAAACGGCGCACGGTGGCGGCAAAATCATCGGAATGCTCGTGGTCGGTCAGGTACCAGTAGCGGCGCAGGCTCAGGTGGCCTGTGTTGGTGTCAAACTCGGCGCATTGGCCGGGCAAAAGTTCCCGCACACCGCAAAACACCCCGCTGCCGGGCACGCGGCCGGGACCCAGCAGCATAATCTGCGCCAGACCGTCGGAGTCGATTTTCGGCTCTACCGCCGGGTGTGCCAGCAGGGTTTTCAGTTCGCTGCCAAAGATAACGCCGTCCTGCTTTTGGGTATAAAACAGCGGCTTAACGCCGCAGCGGTCGCGCGCCAAAAACAGTATCCCCTGCTGCTCGGACCACACAGCAAAGGCAAAAATGCCGTTGCAGCGCTCTACACAGGCACCGCCCCACTGAGCGTAGGCGTGCAGCAGCACCTCAGTGTCCGAATGTCCGGCAAAGGTATGCCCGCAGCTTTGCAGGGCAGCGCGCAGTTCGGGCGTATTGTACAGTTCGCCGTTATACACAATCACATAGGTTTCGCCCTGCCATTGCAGCTGCATGGGCTGGGTGCCGTTTTCGGGGTCAATGACGCAAAGCCTTGTGTGCAGCAGCGCTGCCCGCCCGCTGCAATAGATGCCCCGTTGGTCAGGCCCGCGCCGTGCCAGCGTTTTTTGCATTGCGTCAAATGCACCGTAGTTTTCCTGCACGGTGCGGGCACTGCGTCCCACCTGCCCCGCTATGCCACACATAAAAAAGCCCCCTTTGCAGACTCATCTGTTACGATGGTATGCAAAAGGGGGTATTTTTAAGACTGAACGATTTTGTCGACAATGCGCATGGCCACATCATCCTTGCTTTGCAGGGGCAGTTCCTCGACGGCGTCTTTTGTAATGAGCGTTACAACGTTGGTGTCCACGCCAAAGCCGGCACCGGCCACTTTTACATTGTTGGCCACGATCATATCCATGTTCTTTTTGTGCAGCTTGGCGGCAGAGTTTTGCAGTAAATCCTTGGTTTCCATCGAAAAACCGCAGACAAACAGCTTTTCGGGCTTGTGCTCACCCACCCAGGCCAAAATATCCTGTGTGCGTTCCAGTGCGACGGAAAGCTCGCCGTCCTTCTTTTTCATCTTGTCGGCAGCAACAACGGCGGGGCG
>USNZ01000232.1 GCA_900556255.1 uncultured Oscillospiraceae bacterium | reverse complement strand
AACGAGGTGCCGCAGCCGCCGAAGCGGTGCTTAAGCCGTAAGGCGGGAATTATGCGGTGTTGCCCAAGCAAAAGGAGCTGTTGTCCATGAGCCGCCGCACCATAAAATTGCAGTACAATGCGCCGGTCACCCTGAGTTTTTTCTTTGCCTCACTGGCGGCGCTGCTGCTGGGCTACGCTACCGGCGGGCGAAGTACACAGACATTCTTCTGCGTCTACCGTTCGTCTCTGACGGATCCGCTGTTTTATCTGCGGCTGTTCGGTCATGTGCTGGGCCACGCGGATTGGAACCACTTTATCAACAATATGCTGTTGTTTTTGGTCGTGGCCCCGCCGCTGGAAGAAAAGTACGGCAGCCGTACCCTTTTGTGCGGCATTGCCATAACGGCGGTGATTTCCGGCGTTTTGCAGTGTGCGTTTTTCCCGAACGGTGCGCTGCTGGGGGCGTCCGGCATTGTATTTATGCTGATCATGCTGGCCAGCCTTGCGGGCAGCCGCGGCGGCGGGGTGCCGGTCACACTGCTGCTGGTGGGGGCACTGTATCTGGGGCAACAGGTGTACGCCATGCTGTTTGTGCGGGACAATGTCGCCAACTTTATGCACATTGTGGGCGGCGTGTGCGGCACGGGGCTCGGCTTTGCCGTGCGGAAAAAATAACCGCTTGACAAAGCGGAAATGACGTGGTAAAATATCCCCACTAAAACAAGGGCAGCACGATGCGCCCCTTGTGTGGATTTTTACAGTCAAGGCTACTTTTCGCCACACAACGATTCTTTTCAGGGTCGTTGTGTGGTTTTTTTGTGTGCAAAAAAGGAGGAACCCCCTTGCAGGAAACTTACATGAAGGAAAAACCGATCTTTCCCCTGCTGATGTCCCTGGCGCTGCCGATGGTCATCTCGATGCTGGTAAACGCGCTGTACAACATTGTGGACAGCCTGTTCATCGCCAAAATCAGCGAGGACGCTTTCACGGCGCTGTCGCTGGTGTTCCCTGTGCAGAACTTTATCAACTCCATCGCCATCGGCTTCGGCGTGGGCATCAATGCGATGATCGCGCTGCATCTGGGCGCAGGCAACCAAGAGCAGGCGGACCGTGCCGCAACGCAGGGACTGGTCATCTCGCTGCTGCATGGGTTGGTGCTGACCGCGGTGAGCATCCCGCTGATGCCCGTGTATCTGCGGCTGTTTACCGACAGTGAGCAGACCGTGGCGCTGGGCGTGACCTACGCAAGCATCGTGTTTTCCTTTTCCACGGTGCTGATGGCCTCGCTGGCTGTTGAGAAAATTTTGCAGTCCGTCGGGCGGATGAAGCTGACCATGGCGGGGCTTTCGCTGGGCGCGGCGGTCAACATTGTGCTGGACCCCGTGCTGATTTTCGGCTGGGGGCCGATACCCGCGCTGGGCATTGCCGGTGCGGCGCTGGCTACGGGCATCGGGCAGACCATGACGGTGGTTATGTACCTGCTGGTTTGCCCGCGTATGGCGCTGCCGGTGCATCTGCGCCGCAAATACCTACGCCCGCAGGCCCGCATGACACGGCAGTTGTACGGCATCGGCATACCGGCCATACTGAATATGGCGCTTCCGTCGCTGCTGGTGTCGTTTTTGAACGGTCTGCTGGCGGGATATTCGCAGAGCTATGTTGTTGTGCTGGGCATATATTACAAATTGCAGACCTTTTTGTATATGCCCGCCAACGGCATTGTGCAGGGTATGCGCCCCTTGATTGGCTACAATTACGGTGCGGGAGAGCAAAAACGAGTCAAGAAATTATTTGACCTTACGCTGGGGCTGAGTGCTGCCATTATGGTGGCGGGCACGGTGGTATGCCGTGGCTTTGCAGGCAGTTTAATGGGACTGTTTACCGCCAATGCCGAGACGCTGGCCGTCGGTGAACAGGCCTTGCGGTGCATAAGTATAGGCTTTTTGGTATCTGCCGTGTCGGTGACGGCCTGCGGTGCACTGGAGGGTCTGGGCAAAGGCACGGCCTCGCTGGTGATTTCTCTGGTGCGGTACACGGTGGTCATTATGCCGACGGCATGGCTGCTTTGTCGGGTGTTCGGCGTGGCGGCGGTATGGCATGCGTTTTGGATCACCGAGGTGCTGGCGGCGGCAGTTTCGCTGGCGGTTTACCGCAGGAGCGTGCAAAAACCGCACAGCAATGCAATACAAAACGGATAAAATCGGCAGCAAAAATTCCGGAAAAGCCGCAAAAGAATTGTGCCGAGAATAACAAGCGCAGCAAACGGGCAGAGTGTCGAAAAAGAAAATTTTCCAACCATTTTCATCGGCGGACATGTGCCGACGATG
>USNZ01000231.1 GCA_900556255.1 uncultured Oscillospiraceae bacterium | reverse complement strand
TACCGCTGTTGAGGATATCCCCCAGGGCCACAAGATGGCCATTGCCCCCATCAAGGCGGGGGAGAATGTCATCAAGTACGGCTTTCCCATCGGCCATGCCACCGCGGACGCTGTGCCCGGCACCTGGATGCACACCCACAACATCAAGACCAACCTCTCCGGCGAAATCGAGTACAGCTACCACCCCGACGTTCACCCGCTGACCCCCGCCCCCGCCGAGACCTTTATGGGCTACCGCCGCAAGGACGGCCGCGCCGCCATCCGCAACGAGATCTGGATCATCCCCACCGTCGGCTGCGTCAATGACTGCGCCAAGGCGCTGGTGCGCGATAACCAGGATCTGGTCAGCGGCTCCATCGATGGGTTGTACACCTTTACCCACCCGTTCGGCTGCTCCCAGACCGGGCACGACCACGCCCAGACCCGCAAGCTGCTGGCTGCCCTGACCCGCCACCCCAACGCGGGCGCGGTGCTGGTGCTGAGCCTTGGCTGCGAAAACCTGACCCACGACCAGTTCCTGGCCGAGCTGGGCGAATATGACCCCGACCGCGTCAAGTTCCTGACTTGCCAGGATGTCGAGGACGAACTGACGGCAGGCCGTGAAATTTTGAAGGAGCTGGCCGCCTATGCCGGGCAGTTTCAGCGCGAGGAGATCCCCGCCGGTGAACTGGTGGTCGGCATGAAGTGCGGCGGCTCGGACGGTTTGTCCGGCATTACCGCCAACCCCACCATCGGCCGTTTCAGCGATATGCTGTGCGCTCGCGGCGGCTCCACCGTGCTGACCGAGGTGCCCGAAATGTTCGGTGCCGAGGGCTTTTTGATGAACCGCTGCCAAAATGAGCAGGTGTTTGACAAGGCCGTCAAGATGATCAACGGCTTTAAGGAATATTTCATCAGCCACAACGAGGTCGTTTACGACAACCCCAGCCCCGGCAACAAGCAGGGCGGCATCACCACGCTGGAGGACAAGTCCTGCGGCTGTGTGCAAAAGGGCGGCTCTGCGCCCATTATGGACGTTATCGACTACGGCGAGCCTGTCACTACCAAGGGACTGAACATGCTGTATGGCCCCGGCAATGACCTTGTCTCTGCCACCGCGCTGACCGCTGCGGGTGCCCACATGGTGCTGTTCAGCACGGGACGCGGCACGCCGTTCGGTGCCCCCGCCCCGACGCTGAAGATTGCCACCAACAGCCAGCTGGCGGAAAAGAAAAAGACCTGGATCGACTTCAACGCCGGTGTTGTGGCGGACGGCGCCTGCACCCTGGACGAGGCGGGTGCCGATTTGTACCGCCTGGTGCTGGAAGTGGCAAGCGGCAAAAAGACCAAAGCGGAGGAAAAGGGCTTCCGTGAGATTTCCATCTTCAAAGACGGCGTTGTGCTGTAAAATAAAGGAGAGAAATTATGTCTAACCTGACTTTTGGCGTGTACGAAAAATACGGTGTTTCGTACAAAACGATGACCCTGACCGACGGCGAGTACGCCCTGACCATCACGCCGGAAAAGGGCGGCATGGCGACCTCCTTCACCAAAAACGGTGAGGAGTATCTCTGGCTGCGCGACAAAAATTACGAATCCACCGATCGTCCCCGCTGCGGCGTGCCGATTTTGTTCCCCAACTGCGGCAAGCCGGATGGCGGTGTGCATCACTTCGGCGGTGCCGACTATCCCATGGAAGTACACGGCTTTGCCGACCTGCTGCCTTGGCAGACCACCAAGACCACCGATGAGGCCATCGAGCTGACGCTGACCCCCAACGGTCTGACCAAGTTCGTCTATCCGTTTGATTTCAAGCTGACCATGCGCTACACGCTGAACGGCAACCGCGCAGGTCTTGCCCTGACGGTACAGAACACGGGTGATAAGGTGCTGCCGTACAGCGTGGGTTTCCACCCGTATTTTGCCGCCAGCAAGCTGGACAATGTCAGCTTTGCCATCGACGCCGCTACCTGCAGCGAGAACGCCAAGGGCGAGCAGCCCGCCGCGCCTGAGACCATCACCCTGACCCGCAAGCCGGGCAGCGCCGATTCTATCCGTCTTTTGACGGGTGTCAAGTCCCCCATGCGGTTGGAGGATGTTGTCAGCGGACACAAGGTCGAGGTCGCCTTTGATGAGCCGAACTTCGGCAACGGTGTGCTGTGGCAGCAGGATGCCGAGAGCTTTGTCTGCATGGAACCGTGGAACGGCTGGGCAAACTCCGTCAACGAGGCAGGCAGGCACGAGGAACTGAACCCCGGCGAAAGCAAGACCTTTGCCTGGAGTATTGCGATCGACTAAGTGTACTTTCTTTGGACGCCCAAAGAAAGTACCAAAGAA
>USNZ01000230.1 GCA_900556255.1 uncultured Oscillospiraceae bacterium | reverse complement strand
TTCATTAATAAAATACGGTCGCGGGCGGGTCGTGCCCCGCCCCTACCAGCCCATTAAAACTAAAAGTAAAGCTTTAGAATTACCACGCTACTACATGGCTGCCCGAAAAAGGGCTTTTTTGAGAAACAGCTCATTAAGGTTCTGTTTTACACAGATCCGCGGCCAGAACCGCCAAAATCAGCTTCAAATTGCCGTTGGCGGACAGGTCTTTTTTGGCGCTGTAAATTGCCTGCAAAGCAGCGGCGGCGGCATCGGGCTGCAGCCCGCCGCAGGCGTTTGCACCGTAGGCGGGGCGGCGCAGCACGGCGCTGCACAGCTGTTCCAGCTGCCACAGCAGCGCAGCAAAGCCTTCGCGGTCTTTCTCGTACCTTGTCAAAAGTGCCAGGGCGCGGTAGGTATCCTGCTGCGCGGCGTGGCCCAGCAGCTTTTTGGCGTCGGCCAAAAGGGCGCGGGTGTCGGCGTCGGCAAACACCTGCAGCGCCTTGCCGATGTGCCCCTCATATAAAAAGGAAAGCTCCTGCGCCATCGGCGCGGGCAAGCCGCGGCGGCACAGCAGGGCGCAGCACTCGTCGGCGGGGACAGGTGCGACCGTGTAGGCTGCGCATCGGCTGCGAATGGTCGGCAGCACGGTGGCGGCGCTGGGCGCGGTCAGCAAAAACAGCACGTCGGCGGGCGGCTCCTCCAGAATTTTCAGCAGGGCGTTCGCCGCCGAGCCTTGGGTGCCGTTCAGGTTTTGCGCGCCGTAAATAAACATCACGCGGCCCGCGGCGTCGGTGCTCAGCGCCGAATGTTGGATCTTTTCCCGCATGGCGCGCACGTCGTCCACGGGGATACCCCCGCTTTTGCCGCTGCCGCGCAGGCTGACACATTCGCTGTCGGTGCCGTTCAAGACAGCCTCGGCGTGGGGGCCGCCCTGCGGGTACAGGTAATCCGCCGCAAGACAGCGCGCGGCAAAGCCCGCGCCGCAGCCCGGCTCGCCCACCAACAAAATCGCATGGGGCAGCCGTCCGCCGCGCAGGGCCGCGCCCAGCTCGGCTTTTAAGGCCGTGTTACCGGCCAGACGTTCCAGCATCACAGCTTTTCAAAGCGCTCGACGTTGGTCACCATAATGGTTGCGCCGCCCACAGTCACCTGCATGGGCATGGCGCTTTCGATGCCAAGGCCCATCGTGGCGGTGCCGGGCACGATCTCGGTGCGCTGCTTGCAGCAGTTGGAGATGATGCCGATGCACTCGTCCACGCGCTCGTCCTCGGTGCAGATGAGCAGGGTCATGTTGCCGGCCATCAGGAAACCGCCGGTGGTGGACAGGCGGGTGACGTAGAATTTCTGCTTCAGCAGCTCATGGCAGACAGCGCGGGAATCCTCTTTATTGACAATAGCGGTGATCAGTTTCATAATAAACTCAACCTTTCTGTAAATAATTTAGCGGTTGCGGTTTTCCCAGTCGCGGCGGCGCTTTTGGGCGGCAATGGTATCCTTGCACCAGTCGACAAGTTCCTTGCCGTAAAAGGCCAGAAAACCCGCCAGCCCCAGCACCAGACTGACCTTGACAGCCAAACTGCCGGTAAGGAAGTTTACGGCCCAGAAAAACAGCTCCAGCCAACCGAGGTACTTCATTTTGAACGGTATAATGCCAAACAGCAGGGCGGTCTGCTCCGGCCAAAGCCAGGTGTAGGCAAACAGCATGCTCATAAAAATGGCGTCGGGCGTGGCGTAGCCCACCAGCAGGCAGCTTGCCCACGCGCCCAGCATGCCCAGCGCAAAGAACACCGTCATGCGGAAATCGCCCCAGGCGCGGGTAAGCGAGTTGCCGATCCAGAAATAGAATACAAGGTTCAGGATACCAAGCGCGCCGCCCAGCCACACCGGCTGGAACAAAAAGGTGATAAGCCGCCAGATCTGCCCATGCAGCACAGCGCTGCGGCTGAGCGAGATGAACCCGGCGAACTGCCAGTTGATAAGCAGCACGATCAGCCCCACGGCCAGTTGGCCGATCATCAGGCCATTGATGAGGTACGGAATGGCAAAGCGGCCATAGCGGCGCTCCATTTTGTCGATCCAATTGTTCATGGGCAAAGCCCTCCTATGGTTAAAGATATACCAATTTATTGTAGCATTTTCCACGGGGAAGTGCAACAGTTCTCTTGTCGGAAGGTGGCGGGGGCGAAAGTTTTCCGCAGCGGTGTTTCGTGTTTCCACGGGGTTTTCCAAAGGTTTTCGACCATAGGCACGTGCAATGGGGGAAAGTTTTCCACACTTTCAACAGGGTTTTCAACATTTTCAACGTGGATAACCTGTATACACTGTGGATAACTGTCCATGAATATACACTTCGTGAACAGGGCATGAACAGAGTGTAAAATTAAA
>USNZ01000229.1 GCA_900556255.1 uncultured Oscillospiraceae bacterium | reverse complement strand
ATTGAGTTAAAAGCTCAAATTTTATAAGTTGGTTCCTTTACAACCATGAAATTGCGCAGAACGGCTGCGCAGACTTGTGAAACGGTCAATACGAGTAGTAAAAGTGTAATTGCTATATAGACTCTGACACGATCAGCCTTTTTGAATCATGCGGGTAGTTTCTTCCGGCCAAAACCGGGGGGTGCCGTGTCCTGCCGCAAAAAATAGGCTTAACAACGCAAGTCTGCACAATTTGTGCAAGGCTTGCGTTTTTTGTTGTGTAAGGATCCGGCAGGGAGGTCAAAAACTATGAACGCAAAATCCGGCCATGGCCGTCTGGATCAGCGCCGCGCCCCCATACATGAGGCGCTGGAAACGTTCCGCAGTATGCGCGTGGTGCCCTTTGATGTGCCCGGACACAAGCGCGGACGGGGCAACCCCGAACTGACGGCCTTTTTGGGGCAGCAGTGTGTGGGCGTGGACGTCAACAGCATGAAGCCGCTGGATAACCTCTGCCACCCCGTGTCGGTCATCCGCGAGGCGGAGGAGCTGGCAGCCGATGCCTTTGGCGCGGCGCACGCCTTTTTGATGGTCGGCGGCACGACCAGCTCGGTGCAGAGCATGGTGCTGACCGCCTGCAAGCGCGGGGACGAGATCATTCTGCCGCGCAACGTCCACCGCAGCGTGCTGAACGCCCTGGTGCTGTGCGGCGCCGTGCCGGTGTACGTCAACCCCGAAGTGGACACGCGGCTGGGCATCAGCTTGGGCATGAAGCGCGAGCAGGTCGCCAAGGCGATCGCCGAACATCCCAACGCCGTGGCGGTGCTGGTCAACAACCCCACCTACTACGGCATTTGCAGCGATCTGCGTGCCATTGTGCGTATGGCGCATGACGCGGGTATGCTGTGCTTGGCCGATGAAGCCCACGGCACCCACTTTTATTTCGGCGGCGGGCTGCCGGTGTCCGCCATGGCGGCGGGCGCGGATATGGCGTCGGTGTCCATGCACAAAAGCGGCGGCAGCCTGACGCAGTCCAGCCTGCTGCTCATCGGGCCCAACGTCCACCCCGGCTATGTGCGGCAGATCATCAACCTGACGCAGACGACCTCCGGCAGCTATCTTTTGATGTCCAGTTTGGATATCTCCCGCCGCAACTTAGCGCTGCGCGGGCGGCAGGTGTTCCACCAGGTGGCCGACATGGCCGAGTACGCGCGCGAGGAGATCAACGCCGTGGGCGGCTACTACGCCTTCGGCAAGGAGCTTTGCAACGGCGATTCCATCTTTGACTTTGACACAACAAAATTGAGCGTACATACGCTGGATATCGGTCTTGCGGGCATTGAGGTGTACGACATTCTGCGCGACGAGTACGATATCCAGATCGAGTTTGGCGATATCGGCAACATTCTGGCGTATCTGTCCATCGGTGACCGCCCGCAGGAGGTCGAACGGCTGGTCAGCGCCTTGGCAGAGATCAAGCGCCGCTACCACACCGACGGCGCGGGCCTTTTGAGTCAGGAATACATCGACCCCGAAGTCGCCGCCAGCCCGCAGGAGGCATTCTACGCCCCCAAAAAAAGCCTGCCCCTGCGCGAAACGGTGGGCATGGTCTGCAGCGAGTTTGTCATGTGCTACCCGCCGGGCATCCCGATTCTGGCCCCCGGCGAGCGCATCACCCCGCAGATTCTGGATTATATCGAGTACGCCAAGGCCAAGGGCTGCAGCATGACAGGGCCGGAGGACCCCGACATCCTGCACCTGAACGTGCTGGCATAAGGAGGTTTGCAAGATGGAAATGTGGTTTTCGGAATTTCACACCCCGGACGTCAAGCACAGCATCCGGGTCAACCGGCAGCTCTACTCCAAGCAGAGCGACTATCAGCGCATCGACATTTTTGAAACGCCGGAGTTCGGCCGTGTGCTGACGCTGGACGGCAACGTCATGCTGACCGAGCGCGATGAGTTCATCTACGACGAGATGATCACCCATGTGCCGATGGCGGTGCACCGCGGTGCCAAGGATATTCTGGTCATCGGCGCGGGGGACGGCGGCGTCGTGCGCGAGCTGACCCGCTACGACCGCGTTGAGCGCATCGACCTGGTCGAGATGGACCCGCAGGTCATCGAGGCCTGCCGCGCCTACCTGCCCGGCAACGCCTGCCGTATGGATGACCGCCGCGTACATATTTATTACGAAAATGCGCTGAAATTCATCCGCCGATGCGAGGCGGAGTACGATTTGATCATCGTGGATTCCTCCGACCCGTTCGGCCCCAGCGAGGGGCTGTTCACCCGCGAATTTTACGGCAACTGCTTCAACGCCCTGCGCGAGGACGGCATCATGGTCAACCAGCAGGGCAGCCCCTTCTATGCCGAGGACGCCACCGCCATGCAACGCAGC
>USNZ01000228.1 GCA_900556255.1 uncultured Oscillospiraceae bacterium | reverse complement strand
TGCTGGTCGCCTGCGATATCTACCGCCCCGCTGCCATTGAGCAGTTGAAGGTCGTCGGTGAACAGGCCGGTGTGCCGGTGTTTACGCTGGGCACCGAAAAACCCGAAATCATCGCCCAAAAGGCAATGGCTTACGCCAAAGACCACGGCAATGACATCGTCATTCTCGATACTGCCGGTCGTCTGCAGATCGACAACACCCTGATGGAGGAACTTGTCCACATCAAGCAGGCCGTCGAGGTGGACGAGACCCTGCTGGTGGTCGATGCCATGGCAGGTCAGGAAGCCGTCAACGTTGCCAATACCTTTAATGAAAAGGTCGGCATCACCGGTGTGATCCTTACCAAGACAGACGGCGACACCCGCGGCGGCGCGGCACTTTCGGTGCTGGCTGTCACCGGCAAGCCCATCTACTTCCAGGGCACCGGCGAAAAGCTGGAGGACTTGGAGCCTTTCTACGCATCCCGCATGGCAAGCCGCATCCTTGGCATGGGTGATGTGCTTTCTCTGATTGAAAAAGCGCAGACCCTGCAAAACGACAAGGAAGCCGAAGCCGCCGCCAAGCGGATGATGGAAAACAAATTTGATATGAACGACCTTCTGGCACAGTTCCAGCAGGTCAAAAAAATGGGCGGTGCATCGGCGCTGCTGGCTATGATGCCCGGCGGCAGCCAGATCGACCCCTCGCAGCTGGATGAAAAAGCCCTGCCCCGCATTGAGGCCATCATCTACTCGATGACCCCTGCCGAGCGCGCCAAGCCCGATATCATCAACCCCAAGCGTAAGCGCCGCATTGCCGCAGGCAGCGGCACCTCGGTGGAGGAAGTCAACAAATTGCTGCGTCAGTATGAAATGATGCAGAAGATGATGAAAAAGGTTCGCCGCAACCCCAAGGCGTTTATGCGCGGACTTTCCGGCAGGAAGGGCGGCTTTGGCCGCGGTTTCTGATGCCGCAAATAATTTGGTATGACCCGCAAGGCTATACGGCCCAAGGGTGTACAATATAAATTCTGTTGCCCCGCAAGGGCCGTAAACAATTTTTGGAGGAATAGTATTATGGTTAAGATTCGTCTGCGCCGCATGGGCGCCAAGAAGGCTCCTTTCTATCGTGTTGTTGTTGCTGACAGCCGCTTCGCCCGCGACGGCCGTTTCATCGAGGAGATCGGCTACTACGATCCCACCAAGAACCCCAGCGTCGTCAAGATCGACGAGGAGAAGGCTAAGCAGTGGCTGTCCAACGGCGCTCAGCCCACCGACACCGTTCGCGAGCTGCTGAAGAAGGCTTCCGTTCTGTAATTGCAGGTTTTCTTGTAGGAGGGAACGTCTATGCAGGAACTCTTATTAGCCGTTGCCCGCGGCCTTGTCGAGGACAAGGAGGCTGTGCAGGTGACTGTTGACCCTCTGCGTGAGGACGGCACTGTCGTCTATCATCTCAAAGTGGCAGAGGCCGATATGGGTCGTGTCATCGGCAAGCAGGGACGCATCGCCAAGGCTATCCGCGTTGTCATGCGCGCCGCTGCTGTTCGCCAGGGCGAAAAAGCAGTCGTCGAGATCGACTGATGATTTTAGCACTTTGCCGCAACGGTAAAGTGCTTTTTGTTTCCTCAGGAGGGATATCTATGCAAAACTATCTGCCCGCCTGCAAGATCGTGTCTACCCACGGTGTTCGCGGCGAAATGAAAGCCCTGCCCCTGTGCGACGGCGCTGCGTTTCTGGCAAAGTTCAAGCGGCTGTTTGCCACGGTGCAGGGCGGCGGGGAATGCCGCGTACTGGGCGTGCGCGCCCAGGGCAACACCATTCTGCTGCGGTTGGAGGGCGTGACCGATATGGACGCCGCCCGTGCGCTGGTAGGCCGCACCTACTACTTTGCCAAGGCCGACGCCCGCCTGCCCAAGGGCCGCTATTTCATCGACGATCTGCTGGGCTGCGAGGTCAAAGACGCCGACAACGGCACCGTGTACGGAACCCTGACCGAAGTCGACCACCCCGCCGCACAGGATATCTACACCGTCACCGATGCTGCGGGCGAGAAGCATATGCTGCCCGCCGTGCCGGAGTTTGTCAAAACCATCGACATTGATGCCCGCACGATCCTCGTTACGCCCATCGACGGCATGTTCAACGACGCCGTCAATGGCGACAAGGAGTAAGGTATGCGTATTGACATTGTGACCCTCTTCCCGGAGCTGTGCGACAGCTTCCTCTCGGCCAGCATCCTGGGCCGTGCGCGGGCCAAAAATCTGTTCGAGGCGCACTGCCACCAGATCCGTGACTACACCAAAAATAAGCAGAAGCAGACCGACGACTACCCCTACGGCGGCGGCTGCGGCATGGTGCTGTACGCGCAGCCTATTGCCGACTGCCTGCGCGCCGTGCAGGCGCAGTGCACCGCCCAGGGCCGTGCCAAGCC
>USNZ01000227.1 GCA_900556255.1 uncultured Oscillospiraceae bacterium | reverse complement strand
CCCATCGCTGCACAGAGCGCATCGACCCTGCTGGGGCTGCGCCTGATGATGACGGTGCTGCCGATGGTCGTGCTGGCGGCAGCGCTTTGGCTGTTCCGGCGCAAGTTCACCCTGACCGATGCCCGCGCAGCGGAAATCAGCGCTCAGCTGTACGCAGACAACAAGGGGGTGTAACTATGGCGAAACTGCATTGGTACGCATCCACAAGCGCGGGCAGCGCGAACGGCACCGCAGCGGTAGGGCAGGGCGCTTGGCATCTGGCGGTTGAGCTGCCCGCCGGAACGCTGCAAAACGCTGCGGCAACACTGCCTTGGTCGATGACCGAGGAAGAAAAAGTCTTTATGAACGGCTACCAGACGTGGACCGAATGCCCGGAGCTGGGCAAATGGGACCGCCAGCGCGGCACCGACCAAATTCCCCGATTTCTGCGGGAAAAGTACGGCTTTGACCGCTACGGCGATTACCATTTTGTGCGCTACGGCAAGAAAAAAGGGCAGAACCACGGGTTTTCTTACTGCTACTTCCGCCGCGGCGAACACTACCGGCTGGCGGCAAGCCTGAACGAAACCCCCGGCTACACGGTTTTTTACTACGATGCCAAGGCACAAACCCTGCACATCGAGAGGGACTGCGCGGGGGTGCATCACGAGGGCGGGAAATTTGCCGCCTTCGACTTGTTCTTTGCCGAGGGCAGTGAGGATGAGGTCTTTGACGCATGGTTTGCCGCGCTCGGTTGCCGAGCGCGGCAAACGAAAAAACTGGCGGGGTATTCCAGCTGGTACAACCGCTACCAAAACATTGATGAATCGTCGATTTTGGAGGACCTGCAGGGCTGCAAGACGCTGTTCCGGCAGGGAGATCTCTTTCAAATCGACGACGGCTGGGAGCCGAAGGTGGGCGATTGGCTGAAAGCCGACCCCGCCAAATTCCCGCAGGGGCTGCGTCCCATCGCCGATGCCGCGCACGAAAACGGCTTTTTGGCAGGCTTGTGGCTGGCACCGTTTGTCTGCGAGAAAGAGTCCGCCCTGTACCGCGAACACCCCGACTGGCTGTTACAGGTGAACGGTCAGCCTTGGTGCTGCGGCTGTAACTGGAGTGGCTTTTACGCGCTGGATATCGACAACCCCGCCGTGCAGGATTACCTGCAAACGGTCTTTGACCGTGTGCTGAATGATTGGGGCTTTGACCTTGTCAAGCTGGATTTTTTGTACGGTGCAGCGCCGTTTGGCAACGAACACGAATCCCGCGCCGCACGGATGCAGCGCGCTATGGCATGGCTGCGCACCCTGTGCGGTGACAAGCTGATTTTGGGCTGCGGCGTGCCGGTTATGCCCGCCTTCGGTGTGGCGGATTACTGCCGCATCGGCTGCGATGTGGGGCTTGACTGGGACGATGTGTGGTATATGCGGCTTTTCCACCGCGAGCGTGTGTCCACAAAGCATAGCATCGGCAACACGATTTTTCGCCGTCAGCTCAACGGGCGCGCCTACGGCAGCGACCCGGACGTGTTTTTCCTGCGGGAGGAAAACTGCAAGCTGACCCCTCAGCAAAAGGAACAGCTTGCCACGGTCAACGCGCTGTTCAGCGGGATTTTGCTGACCTCTGATATGCCAAGCCGCTACACCCCTGCCATGCGCCAACAGTATGCGGCGCTGCGGGATGTGGCCGACCATGCCGAGAATGTCCGTGTAGAGGCAGATGCGGGAATCTGCATAAAATACACCCTGCACGGGGAGAAAAAGCAAATTCTATTGTAAAGGCAATACAACGTCATAAAAACAGGCGTCCCAATGGGTGTTTCCCATCGGGACGCCTGTTTTATTATACCGCGCGGGGCTTACGCCACCCGCACCGTTACAGGGCTAAGCGTAAGGTTTCCGGCACCCCGCACCGTATACCATCTGCCTTTTTCCAGCTTGATTTTCTCCGACATACCGTGCGTAATGTAGCCCACGATATACTGCTCGCCCGTTTCCACATCGGTAAAAACTACATCGGTATCGCAGTCGCCGCTGACCCGCACGGTTCCCCACAGGGGCTGGATCTGCTCGGCCTTTTCTGCGCCTGCTTGGTTTGTCAGGGTGAAGGTGTGCGTCTTTTGCACCCCAAAGCAAACCAAGACCAAGGCAAGCAGCAAAACTGCCGCACAGACAACAATGCGTTTTGTTTTCATGGCAATCCTTTCGTCAGGCAGCGTCGTTGACGGGGCGCTGCGCTTTTTGAATATATTCCAGATACAGGCTGTACAGCACTGCGCAGACGGGTACGCTGAACAACATCCCGCCAATGCCGAACGCCTCGCCGCCCAGGGTGACGGCCATCAGCACCAGCAAACCGGGCAGACCCACAGATTTGCCCACTACCTTGGGGTAGATCAGGTTGCCCTCGACCTGCTGTAAAATCAGTAGAAACACCACAAAC
>USNZ01000226.1 GCA_900556255.1 uncultured Oscillospiraceae bacterium | reverse complement strand
GCAAACTTCATCTCTTTGCCAAGGCCTCTCCCTTTGGGAGAGGTGGATGCGAACGTAGTGAGCAGACGGAGAGGGCGAGGTTGCTTCCCGCAGCACCGCGCTTTCGCAGAAAGCGGCGCTGCAACTGCCGCTTCTCTCTACGACCCCTCTCTGTGAAAAAGTAGTTCCGAAACGCCCGCAGGCGTTTCGGAACTACAAATAAAAATATTCTTTCCGCTACTGATGCGCAAAGCGAACGCGGAGCGCATTCTGAATCGTCCCGCCCTGCCCTTACAGCACCGCGTCCGAGATGAGCTTGCCCAGCAGCAGCACCAGCACCACCAGCATCATGGGGCGGATGAAGCGGGCACCCTTTTTCAGGGCAAAATGGGAGCCAAGCAGGTTGCCCAGAATGTTGCTGATGGCGCAGGGGATGCCGATGTGGAACACCACCAGACCGTTCATCAGGTAGGTGAACAGGCTGGCGTAGTTGCTGGCCAGATTGAGCACCTTGCCGTTGCCATTGGCAGTGCGCAGATCAAAGCCCATCAGGGTGGTAAAGGCAATGATGGCAAAGGTGCCGGTGCCCGGGCCCATGACGCCATCGTACAGGCCGATGCCCAAACCGATGGCCAGCGCCAGTAAGATTTTTTTCAGATCCAGCGTGCCGTCGTCCCGGTTCTCGTCCGGCAGGTTGCGCTGCCACAGGATGATGACCGCCGCCACCGGCAGGATGATGAACATCATGGTGCGCAGCATCTCGTCACTGAGCAGCAGCACGATGTGCGCGCCCAGCGCACTGCCCGCAAAGCTGCCGATGGCTGCAAGAACGCCCACCTTCACGTTTATGGCACCGCTTTTGAAAAAGTTTGCCGTGGCAAAGGTGGTGCCGCAGGCGGCGCTGAACTTGTTGGTGGCATAGGTGTAGTGGGGCGGCAGCCCGGCGAACAGATAGGCCGGCAGACTGATCAGCCCGCCGCCGCCGGCTGCCGAATCCACAAAGCCTGCAAAGCCGGTCATCAGCATGAGAAACGCCATCATCCACGGCGAAATCGTGATACCCATTGTTATAATTCCTCTTATCTTTCCAAGTCGTTTGTTCTTTTTCAGGAGACGCGCGCCTTAGACCATATAAAACCTCCCCTCGCAGGGCAATACACAGCCCGGGATACCCGCGCAGCGCAGGGGTATCCCGGGCACATTTTGCAATTTTAAGACGTTTTATTACAGATTGTTTTTAAAGAAGCGGTATGCGTTGCGCCAGTAGATGGCTTCCACCTCGTCCTCGGTAAAGCCCTCGCGGCGCAGTGCCTCGGCCAGCAGCGGCATATCTGCTGCCGTTTCCAGCTCGTGCTGGCCGCCGATGCCGTCAAAGTCGCTGCCAAGGCTGATGACCTCAATGCCGCCCACCTGCTTGAAGTGTGCCGCGTGCTTTGCCAGCCGCTCCACCGTGCTGCGGCAAAGCTTCGGGTGTGCCGAGTCTGCGTCCACAAAGGAAGCGCAGTAATTCAGCCCCGCAATGCCGCCCTTTTCTGCCAGTGCGCGGATCATCTCGTCGGTCAGGTTGCGGTTGTGGGGCGACAGCGCACGGCAGTTGGAGTGGCTTGCCGCAAAGGGACGGGTGCTGTGGCTTACGATATCCCAGAAGCCCTTATCGGAAAGGTGGCTCACGTCTGCGGTGATGTGCAGCTTTTCCATCTCCTCCAAAAAGGCAAAGCCCCGCTCGGTCAGGCCGGTCTCGGTGTTGGCCACCAGCGGCCCGCCGGGGTTTGCGTTGGGGGCTGCCAACTCATTGGGGTAGTTCCACGTCAGGGTCATCATGCGCACGCCCAGTTCCTGCAGCCGCCGCAGCACGCCCAGACTGCCCTTGCAGCAGCCACCCTCTTCCACCGTCAGCATGGCGCTGAGCTTGCCCTCGGCGCGGTTGCGCTCAAGGTCGGCGGCAGTGTACACCGGGGCGATCTTTTCCGGGTAAGCCGCCATGAGCCGCTTGAAGATGTCGATCTCTTCCAGCACGCTTACCAGCGGGTCAGCCCCGGGAGCGGGGTCGGCCAGATCCACATAGGCCGCAAAGCATTGCAGCAGATAATCCCCCTGCTGCAATTTTTCAAGGTCGATATGCAGATCGTTGTGCAAAAAGCTTTTGGGTGCGCCCGCCTTTTCGGCGCGGCGCAGTTCGTACAGGGTATCGCAATGCAGATCCCAAACCTTCATGATGGATGCACTCCTTTATGCTTCTTCTCCCAGCAGCTGCAGCAGCTGTTCGGGGTTCATGGACAAAATCGCGCCGTCTGCCCCGCCGGTAACGGTGTCGGCCAGCGACTGCTTGGCCTGTTGCAGTTCCACGATCTTTTCCTCAATGGTGTCCTGCGCGATCAGCCGGTACACCTGCACCGGGTTGCGCTGACCGATGCGGTAGGCGCGGTCGGTGGCCTGATTCTGCGCGGCAAGGTTCCACCAC
>USNZ01000225.1 GCA_900556255.1 uncultured Oscillospiraceae bacterium | reverse complement strand
CGAAGCAGTAAAAGCTCTGGGTATCGGGGTAAACGACGAAGGACGGCGTTTTTTCATTGTGGAACGGACACAGACCCGTGGCCGTGCGTCCGCGGCGGCGCAGCTGGACATACTGGCCGATGACTTCTTCTATATCATTGCGGCGGACAACTTCCTGGATATATTCTTGCGGTATCACAAACTGCACCTCCTTGCTTCAGCATTGCCGTGTTTTTTACAGGACGCTCCATTTTTGCGGCACAAACCACTGTTCAAACAGGCGGGTAGCAAACTCGTCACTCATGCCGCTGATGTAATCGGTGACGGCGCGGTCAACGCCCTCGCTGTAGGCAATCTGCAGGTAAAAGTTGGGCAGCAGGTCGGGCTGCTCGCAAAGGCGCTCGTACAGCTCGGCCACCAGCTTGTCCACCTTTTTTTCCTCGCGCTTGGCCTCCTTATCCACATAGACGGTGGCGTACATGAAGTCCTTCAGCACGGTGTAGGCTGCCTCGATCTCAGGCGAAAAATTGATTTGACCGTTGCCGCTGTGCTCGATCAAATCGGTGATCATTGTCGTAATGCGTCGGGATTTCGTGGTTCCCAGCACGGAGGTGGCCTCCCTTGGCAGGCTTTCGGGGTTCAGCACCCCCGCCGAGACAGCGTCCTCTATATCATGGTTCAGAAAGGCGATGTGATCGGCACGGCGCACGACACAGCCTTCCGGTGTGCGCGCCCAGGTGCCGGAAGTATGCGTCACAATGCCGTTTCGCACCTCCCAGCTCAAATTCAGCCCCTCGCCGTCTTTTTCCAGAAAATCCACAACCCGCAGGCTTTGCCTATAATGCGTAAAGCCGTCGGGGCAAAGGCGGTTGAGTGCGCGCTCCCCCGCATGGCCGAAGGGTGTGTGGCCTAAGTCGTGTCCCAGGGCGACCGCCTCGGTCAGATCCTCGTTCAGGCGCAGGGCGCGGGCGATGGTGCGGGCGATCTGGCTGACCTCCAGCGTGTGGGTCAGGCGGGTGCGGTAATGGTCCCCTTCGGGGGAAAGGAACACCTGTGTTTTTTGCTTGAGCCGCCGAAAGGATTTGCAGTGCAGAATACGGTCGCGGTCGCGCTGAAAGCAGGGCCGCAGCGGGTCGTCGGGTTCAGGTCGGCGGCGCCCGCGGCTGTTCTCGCTCAAGGTAGCGTAACGGCTCAGGGTTTCGCGTTCCAGTGCCTGGGTCTGCTCGCGTACGGTCACAAAACATTCCTCCCTTGCATACCATTCTAATTATAAATACGACAAATCTGCAAAAAACACTCTATTTTGTTTGAATTTTTTACAAGTCGGCCGTTATTTGCGTCAAAACGGCGCGTACAGCGGTTGGGATATCTCTGCCTCTGCCGTGCCGCGCATCAGCTCACGCAGGGCTGCACACAGGGCGTTCTCCGCCCCCGCAGGCATACGCCAGCGCAGGGTCACGGCGTCATCAAACACAGGCTCGTCCAGGCGGGTTTCGGCAGCCTGGATGCAGCGCTGCGCCTGCTCGTACATCGCATACGGCACGCGGATGCTGCAATCCACCACCAGCCGCATACTGACAAGCTCGGCTGCCTGCAAAGCCCCCGCCGCTGCCGCGGTGTAGGCGCGCACCAGCCCGCCTGTCCCCAGCAGAATACCGCCGAAATACCGCGTTACCACGACGATAACATCGGACACCTCGGCGTGGTGGATGGTTTCCAGCACGGGGGTGCCTGCGGTCTTGGCAGGCTCGCCGTCGTCAGAATAGCGGGTGCGCCCGTTTTGCAGCACATAGGCATAGACGTTGTGCCGTGCCGTGCGGTTGGCCGCGCGCACGGCGTTGAGCACAGCCAGGGCCTTTTCTTCGGTATCGGCAAAGGCTGCCGTGGCAATAAAGCGGCTGCGCTTTTCCTCGTATTCAAAAGTGGCGGTACCGCGCAAAGTTTTGTAGTCTGCCATAAAAACACCTGCTGTAAAAAATTGACCGCACCGCGAAAAACGGCAGGTACACAAAAAACCCCAGATGTTTCCATCTGGGGTACATTGCAAACAAATTACTTGTTGACGTTGGCGTAACGACGCTTGAAACGCTCAACACGGCCACCGGTATCAACCAGCTTCTGCTTGCCGGTGTAGAAAGGATGGCACTTGCTGCAAACTTCGACGTGGATCTCGGACTTCGTGTCACGGGTATGAATCACGTTGCCGCAGGCACAGGTAATGGTGCAGTCCACGTATTTGGGATGGATGCCCTGCTTCATGGTAAATTTCACCTCTTTCTCGATCATGACGATAGGAGCCATACTCAATATATGCGCTCATCACAATCTCCTGCTTGAGGCTACCAGCATCCGCCATCCTGTGCGAATGGAGCAGCCATCTGAACGATTGCTGAAATATTATAGCAGGCAAATCGACGTTTGTCAAGCCTTTTTATAAGACAATACCGCACAATTCTAAGTGCCGATGCGGCGAGCGAGGTGCGGCAGATGCTAAGCCAAAAGCGC
>USNZ01000224.1 GCA_900556255.1 uncultured Oscillospiraceae bacterium | reverse complement strand
TGTTGCGGACGTTGGGGTCCTGGCTGGGCATGGGGCATTTTTTCGGGTCCATATTGGGCATGATCACTGCACCTCCTGTTTCAGCAAGTTGCACTCGGCCTCGCGGGCGTGTGCCTCAAAGGGCTTGTACATCGTGCCGCGGTGCATAGCCTCGTCAAAATCGACCGCAAAGCCGTCAAAATCGGGGCCGTCCACGCAGGCAAACTTGGTCTGCCCGCCCACGGTCAGGCGGCAGCCGCCGCACATGCCGGTGCCGTCGACCATGATGGGGTTCATCGACACAACGGTCTTGACGTTGTGGGGTTTGGTCGTCTTGACGACGAATTTCATCATGATCAGGGGTCCGATGGTGATGACCTCGTCAAAGCCCGCGCCCTCGACGATCTTCTTCTCCAGCGGGGCGGTGACAACGCCCTTCTCGCCGTAGGAGCCGTCGTCGGTCATGATGATAAACTCATCGCAGCAGGCGCGGAACTCGTCCTCCAGAATGACCAGATCCTTGTTGCGGAAGCCGACAATGCCGGTGACCTTGGTGCCCTGCTCGTGCAGTGCCTGGGCCACGGGCAGCGCAATGGCGCAGCCCACGCCGCCGCCGACAACGCAGACGTTTTTCAGGCCCTCAATTTCGGTGGCCTTGCCCAAGGGGCCTACAAAATCGTGCACAGCCTCGCCCTCTTTGAGGGAGTTCAGCTGCATGGTGCCCGCACCGACAACCTGGAAAATGATGGAAACCGTGCCGGCCTCACGGTCAAAGCCGGCGATGGTCAGGGGGATACGCTCAGAATCTTCCTTGGCACGGACGATGATAAACTGCCCGGCCTTGGCCTTTTTGGCAATAAGCGGGGCATGGATCCACAGTTCGGTCACGGTGGGGTTCAGTTCCCGCCGCTTGATGATAGTAAACAAGGCGATCTCTCCTTTTTTCAGGCGTGCGCAGCGGGCGGACATTGCGTTGCGCGGCACTGCCTATAATATCTTAAGTTATAGTGTAGCGCATTTTTATGCGGTTGTAAAGGGTTCAACTTCGCCAAATTTCGGACGATTTTCTGCCCATATTGACAAAGCGTCAACACCGATATTTGCACTCATGAAAAAAAGGGCGTGACAACGTGCCCACGTTATGGTATACTAATACTTACAAATCGGTAACAACAAATCGGTAACAAGGGGGCACGGCGGCGGCAAAGGGGCTTTTTGCCGCGCGGTGCCCATGCAAGGAGGTGCGTGGCTACGCACAGTAAATACAACCGTATGCCGCAGTTTTTGGTGATGCTGGGGCTTTGCTTTGTTTTGCTTTTCTGGGGTGCGCTGCCCGCCCGCGCCGTCACCTATGACGAAACGCTGGACTATGTGGCCCGCCTGCAGGCGCTGGCCACCCAGTACTGCGCCGAAAGCGACACCGAGGACGACCCCGTTTTGCTGACGCTGACCTACACCCGCACGGGTGAGTACAGCAGCACCGTGTGGGAGATGACCGCCGGCATCCACGATGCCGAGTTTGACAACTACGTTCTGGCGCACGACCCCGACCTGGAAGTGCTGAAATACATCGTTTCGCTGACAATGCCCAACGGCGAGGAGATCGACTTCGGCCACCTGATGGCCTCTGTCAACCTGACCTACTGCGGTCTGCCCACGGCGGGCGGCTGGGGCGGCGACTGTATGCAGCTGGCCCGCGCCTACAACGGTCAGGCATCGGACGCCGCCGGGTACGCCGAATTGATGCGCGCCACCTTCAATATGCAGGACGACGGCACCAACAGCGTGTTTGGGGACCAGGACCTGCGCGCGGATCTGGACTCGGTCATCATCGGTACGCAGCTTACCGCCGACACCGACCTGGCCGAAACCCTGCGCCAATACTACGATACCCTGACGGATTACGACCGCGCCAAGCAGTTTATTATGCTGAACTTCGGCACCGTAAACACCTCCGACGCCGCCTTTAAGGACCGCGTCTACGATGCCCTTTTGCAGGACAGCGGCGCACAGCTGCTGCTGTACATAAACGGTATGTGGCAGCTGGACGGCTGGCAGCTGGACCCCGCGTGGGCACCCGCCATGCGCGGCGCGACCGACCTTTTGGCCGAGTACCTGACCGCAGCCGTCAACGGCGAAAAGGTGGTAAGCGACAACAGCCACAGTCTGGTGGCCATGGGCGGTCAGGCATTGGCCGAGGCGCTGAACGTTCTGGGCGAGTCTGACGCCGCCGAGGCCGTGCTGGCCGCCGAGGGCGATGCCGCCACCTCCGCGCCCGACAGTGACACCGCGTCCGCCGTCATTGACGGTGCCACCGACGCCCTGCGCGCGCATTTCAACGTAAAGGTATTCCAGGTCATTTTGCTGATTCTGGGTGCCGTCGCCGTGTTTGTGTTGATTTTCAGCATCGTGCTGCTGGTAAACCACAACCAACCGAACCGGCGCAGAAGAAAGTAATTGTGCAGCAGCGCCCTTCCCGCTTTGCGGGAAGGGCGCTGCTTTTGT
>USNZ01000223.1 GCA_900556255.1 uncultured Oscillospiraceae bacterium | reverse complement strand
GTGGGCACCGAGCCGCTGACCTGGCTGGTGGTGCACTTTAAGTGCAAGGATGCCGCCGGGCAGATTTTGTGCGAGGACGATTTCTACTATGAACAGCTGGACGCCCAGCCGGGCGATGTGTTCGGCAGCGATGAGGCTGTCTATGTCAGCGATACGCCGGTTTCCAGCGTTGAGGTTGAGCAGGATCGCGCCTTCCTGAACGGCCGCGGGGTCGACCTGCGCGGCTACAAGCGTGTGCGCCTGAACGCCCCCCGCGTGCTGCCGGCATCCATTGCCCGCACCCTGCAGCAGCGCACCGGCAACCCGCTGCTGACTTGTGTGCCCCAGGATGTGGAGCAGGGCTGGTTCTGCGCCTGCGGTGCGTTCCACCCCAACGAAGAGAACACCAAGGTCTGCTCGGAGTGCGGCGGCAACCGTGCCATCATCAAGTCCGAGCTGACCGCCATATTGGAGGAGGCCCGCCAGGCAGCCGAACGCCAGCAGCAGGAACTGAAGGCTGTGGCCAATGATGTGGCACCTGCCAAGGACCCCGCTGCCATGGCTGCTGCCGCACAGGCGGCTATCAGCCAGCAGATCGACCCAGTGCAGGAGGACGAGGGCGGCGCCACCGCTGCCTTTGACCCGAAGGCCTTTGCTGCCGCCCGCCAGGCACAGCCTGCCCCTGCCGCCCCCGCTGAGGAGGAAAAAGATGAGGAGGCCGAGCGCGTACAGCGTTATGCCCCCAAGGGCCGCCTGTTCGAGGATGAGGACGACGAGAGCAGCACCCAAATGTACGACACCGATGAGGTGGACGCCTATGGGGACGAGGACGACTACGATGACGCTCCCGCCAAACGCGGCCGCTACGCCGACGATGACGAAATCAGCGAGGACGATGAAATGGCCGAGCGTATCATTCGCTGGGCACCGCCCATCACGACCGTTGTCTGTGCGCTGATTCTTGCGGTATCTCTGATTTACCGCTTTGTTTTGGCATAATAAGCAAACAAAATCCTGTGTGCAATACAAGCACACAGGATTTTTTGGTTTTATTCGCTGTCGGCGCTGCGGCTTAACGAATCAAACTGCTTGACGATGGCGGGGTCGTCCAGCTTGATGACCTTGCCGGAAAGGTAGTACAGGGTGTTGTCCTGCGGGATGCGGCCAAAGGTCAGCCGCTGGGCGCACAGGGCCTGTGTCTTTAGGCCGGTGCGTTCGTTCATCTTGCGGTTGCCGTACTTGATGTCCCCCAGGACAGGATGGTTCAGGTAGGCGAGGTGAGCGCGGATCTGGTGGGTGCGCCCGGTAATCAGCCCGATACGGCACAGCGTAAAGGGGCCGTTCTGGCGAATGGGTGTCACCTCGGTGATGATTTGCTTGTAGCCCTCGGCCTCGCGGGCATGGATGCGCACCTTGTTGTTTTTTTCGCTGTGCTGCAGCCAGGCAATATGCCGCCCGGCGGGCGGGGTGCCCACCGTGATGGTCAGGTACTCTTTTTTCATCATGTCATCGCGAATGATGGCGTTCATGTCCCGCAAGGCAGCGTAGGACTTGGCGGCAATGACAAGCCCCTCGGTGCCGCGGTCCAGGCGGTTGCAGATGGCGGGGGCAAAGCGCTGCTCGGCATGGGGGTCGTACTCACCCTTGGCCTGCAGGTAGGCGGCAAAGGCGTCCACAAGGTTGGCGTCGCCCGTGCGGTCGCTGTGGCACAAAAGGTGGGCGGGCTTGTACAGAACGGCAATGTTCTCGTCCTCGTAAATCACCGTCACCGGCGGCTGGCGGCGGGGAGGCTTTTTGGCGGGGGCGGCGGTACCCACAGGGAAAAACTCGTCGTTGATGTACAGTTCAATCAAATCGTTTTGATGCAGGCGGGTGTCCGGTTCGGCACGCTTGCCGTTTACCTTGATGCGCTTGTTGCGGAACGCCTTATACATCATGCTGCGGGGCATATCTTTGGTGACGCTTTCAACAAAGCGGCTCAGGCGCACGCCCTCCTCGTTGGTACCTGCGGTAAAACTTTTCATGGATGGTCTCCCTCTTGCAAAAGAATAAATAAAGTATATAATAAAATTAAAGCTGCGTAAAGAGGGGAATGGTGCAAAACTATGTCAGAACAGCTGCATGAGGAACATCGCGCCCGCATGTACGAGAGAGTGCAGCGCGACGGGCTGGACAGCCTGGCAGAGCACGAGGCGCTGGAATATCTGCTGTTTTTGTCCATACCCCGGCAGGACACCAACGAACTGGCGCATCGGCTGATCAAGCATTTCGGCAGCTTTTGCGCCGTTATGGAGGCCGGCGAGGACGAGCTGCAAAAGGTCAAGGGCGTCGGGCCGAAAAGCGCGCGGCTGATCGTATCGGTGGCGGCGTTCGGGCGGTACTATGCCCAGCGCAAGCGTAGGCCGCAGGTCAGCCTGGAAAGCACCGAAAATGCCATCGAGTATGTGAAACCGCTGTTTTTCGGCTTGCAGAATGAGCGTTTTTATATCATCGTGCTGGACGACCAGTGCAAGCCGCTGAAGGACTTGTTTATGGCCGAGGGTGTGCCCA
>USNZ01000222.1 GCA_900556255.1 uncultured Oscillospiraceae bacterium | reverse complement strand
CATCTGCCGCACCTCGCTCGCCGTATCAGCACTTAGAATTATGCGGTATTGCCCTTGTCTTTGTTATTTATTAAACACATCATAACACGCAGTCAAAAATGTGCAAGTATTTTGTGGAAACTGACCGAAAAATCAGCATTAGCGCCAAAGGCGAAGGCAAATATTTAGGCACAATATCTAATGAAATATAATAAAAATTCCCCGTGCAATAGCACGGGGAATCAGGCTTGTTAAATTTGCTGCGGCAGGCGGCGGGGGCGGCGTTCGGGGATGCCCTGACGCTCCAGCACGGCAGCGGCGTAGTCCAGCGCCAGCGCCAGCAGCGCGCCGAACAGCACGTCAATGACGCTGTGCTGCTTCAGCAGCATGGTGGACGCCGTGATGGACAGGCACAGCACAACGGCGGCGGGGCGCATCCAGCGGCGGCGCGGTGCGGCAAAGCAGGACGAGCGCAGGTATGCCAGCATCAGCGTGACCGAGTTGAACACATGGATGGACGGGCAGACATTGGTGGGGGTATCGGTGCGGTAGAGCCGACGCACGGCACAGGCAAAGATATCCTGCCCCGGCACATAGGCGGGGCGCAGGGCAAGACCGTTGGGCACAATGGCGTAGAACAGCAGCGCCAGCGTCATGCCGCCGAACAGCGGCAGGCACAGCCGCCAGAAGTCCCGACGCGGGGCCTTATATAAAAGGTAAAACAGTGTGAAGGGTATCCACGGGAACCACGCGGCATACGGCACAATGGCATACTTGCAAAACGGGATCATATCGTCCAGCCGGCAGTGTACCCACAAATCGGGCACCGTAACGGTGTTTTCCAGCAGCGCAAAAAAGGTTAAGTAAAACAAGGCGTAAAGCGCCATAAAGCTAACAGGGTGGCGTGCGCACCAATTACGCATAAGTAAGCTCCTTTTGAACGTTTGCGTCCTTTCGGACGATGCACTATTATATACCAACGCAGCTACGAAAAACAAGAGAAAAATCCGCCAAGATTGCACAGGGGAAAACCGCGAAAATTGTGCGGATTTGAAACGTCCCTTGCCTGTTTGAACCGCTATATTGTATAGTACGAGATTCAGTGGGAGTATGTTTCAAAAAAGTTGTAAACAATTTGGGAAATTTGTTTGCCGCAACGCAAAAGCCTTCCCCTTGGGGGAAGGTGGCGCGGTACGCGCCGGATGAGGGGGATATATCCGGGGGTTGCCCCCTCATCAGTCACCTGCGGTGACAGCTTCCCCCAAAAGGGGAAGCCTCAGACCATGTATCGCCTATAAAAAATGTGCCCGCACGGCGGGCACACTCAATTTACGCTTTGTTGTTTGCCTGGGCTTGGTGTTTCATCGCCGCGGCGATAAATCCCTTAAACAGCGGATGGGCGCGGTTGGGGCGGCTCTTGAATTCGGGGTGGAACTGTACGCCCACATGGAACGCACGGTTCGGGATCTCCACGGCCTCCACCAGATGCCCGTCGGGGCCGGTGCCCGCGATCACAAGGCCCTTGGCCTCGAACTCGGCGCGGTACTCGTTGTTGAACTCGTAGCGGTGGCGGTGGCGCTCCTCAATATGGTCGGTGCCGTAGCAGGCCGCCATCTTGGTGCCGGGGGTCACCACGCAGGGGTACTTGCCCAGGCGCATCGTGCCGCCCTTGGGGATATTGCCCTGCTGGTCGGGCATCAGGGCAATGACGTTGTGCGCACCGTCGGGGGTAAACTCGCCGGAGTTGGCGTCCGCATAGCCCAGCACGCCGCGCGCATACTCTATGACCATGATCTGCATACCCAGGCAGATGCCGAAATACGGCAGGTCGTTTTCGCGGGCGTAGCGGGCCGCCTGGATCATGCCCTCAATGCCACGGTCGCCAAAGCCGCCGGGCAGGATGATACCGTCCACCTCGGCAAATTCCTCGGCGCAGCGCTGCTGGTCGGTCAGTGTTTCGCTGTCCACCCAGCGGATATCCACCTTGCACTCGTTCTCAAAGCCCGCATGGTACAGGCTTTCCATCACGCTCAGGTAGGCGTCGTGCAGCTTGACGTACTTGCCCACCAGCGCAATGCGGCAGGTATGGCTGCGCGCGGCAATGCGGCCGATCAGCTCCTTCCACTCGGTCAGGTCGCTGGCGGGGGTGTCCAGATGCAGCTGGCGGGTCACGACGTCGGTCAGCCCGGCGGCGTCCAGCATCAGCGGGCACTCGTACAGGCTGGGCATGGTCAGGTTTTCGATGACGCAGTCGGGGCGCACGTTGCAGAACATGCTGATTTTATGCTTGATGTCGTTGCCCACGGGGCCGTCGGCGCGCAGCACAATGACGTTGGGCGCAATGCCCATGCCCTGCAGCTCCTTGCAGGAATGCTGCGCGGGCTTGGACTTGTACTCGTCCGAGCCGGAGATGTAGGGCACCAGCACCACGTGGATATAGCAGCAGTTTTCGGCGCCCTGCTCCAGCCCGACCTGACGGATGGCCTCCAGGAAGGGCTGGCTCTCGATATCGCCGGTCGTGCCGCTGATTTCGGTAATGACGACGTCCGCCTCGGTG
>USNZ01000221.1 GCA_900556255.1 uncultured Oscillospiraceae bacterium | reverse complement strand
GTGTTGTGGGTTTCCTCCACGTCCGAGCCGGTGATGGCGATGCCGCGGCTGTGCAGGATCTGGATCAGGGGGTAGGTACCGGAACCGCCGCAGCCGATAAAATGCACGGTTTTTACGCCGTCCAGCAGGGCGGAATCAAACATGGGATACATCATTAGGACGTCACCTCAAAAAATCAGCACCCGATCAGGGCACAATTTTAATTTTTACAGTAGATTTACATTATTATAATATTTTTTTTCGGTAAAATAAACACTTTCAACAAATTTTTGGTATAATGACAGAAAAGGAACTTCATTTCTTGACAGTTTGCACATTCGCATGGGTGGATGTATGACTTTTTGTCCGTCGCCCGGCGTCAAAGTCCGATAAATAGGAGAGTAAAATGGCAAAAATCATCTGGGGCATCGACCCATTGGCCGTCAGCCGACTGCACGAACCGGCAGGGGAGTGCCCGCTTACCGCCGCAGAATTGGCACATCTTGGCATACCCGCGCGCAAACGTGAGCGCGTAAGGCAGGAACTGACGCGTCTGGCCGCCGATTTTGACAAACCCACACTGGAAAAGCTCGCTGTACAGATCGCCCGACGGCTGTGGTAGGCGCGTCTGCTTTAATTCCTGTACATCGGTGGGAATTTGTTCTTGTGCTTTCGGGCGCAACGTGGTATAGTATAGCTTGTTAGTATTATAGTAAGGAGCATCTCTATGCTGGAATTACGTCATGTCGGCTTTGAAACCGCCGACAATAAAGAGATCCTGCACGACGTCAACCTGACCGTGGAGGAGCGCTTTGTCGCTGTCACCGGACCCAACGGCGGCGGCAAGTCCACGCTGGCCAAGGTCATTGCCGGTATTTACCAGCCCACCTCCGGCCAGATTTTGCTGGACGGCGTGGATATCACCCACATGTCTATCACCGAGCGTGCCAACCTTGGTTTAAGCTACGCTTTTCAGCAGCCCGTCCGCTTTAAGGGGCTGCGCGTCAAAGATTTGCTGAGCCTTGCTGCCGGCAAGGACACCGACGTCAACCAGGCCTGCAGCTATCTGAGCGAGGTCGGTCTTTGCGCGCGCGACTATGTGGACCGCGAGCTGAACGACAGCCTGTCCGGCGGCGAACTCAAGCGCATTGAGATTGCCATGGTTCTGGCGCGCGGCACCAAACTGTCCATTTTTGACGAGCCGGAGGCCGGCATCGATTTGTGGAGCTTCCAGAACCTGATTCGTGTTTTTGAAAAAATGTACGAGCAGACCCGCGGCAGTATCCTGATCATCAGCCATCAGGAGCGTATTTTGAACATCGCCGACAAGATCGTCGTTATCAAAAACGGCCATGTCGAAAAGGTCGGTGCCCGCGCCGACATCCTGCCCGCCCTGCTGGGCAGCGCCGATGCGGCAAATCCGGCCTGCAGCGTACTGGCCGACAAAGTGGAAGGGGTGCGCAAATGATCGACGCGATTGAACAAAACCTGCTGCGGGAGGTTGCCGACCTCGACAGCCTGCCGGTCGGTGCCTACAACATCCGCGCCAACGGCAAGCTGGCCGGGCGCAATACCACCGCCAACATTGATATCGTGACCAAGCAGGACAAGCCCGGCATCGATATCTTTATCCGCCCGTTCACCAAGAACGAGAGTGTGCACATCCCCGTTATCCTCAGCCAGACCGGGCTGAAGGATCTGGTCTACAACGACTTTCACATCGGGGAGGGTGCCGATGTCACGATCATTGCCGGCTGCGGCATCCACAACTGCGGCGGCGGCGATGCCCAGCACGACGGCATCCACACCTTCTATCTGGCCAAAAACGCCAAGCTGCGCTATGTCGAAAAGCATTACGGCGAGGGCGACGGCCGCGGCAAGCAGGTCATGAACCCCACCACCGTTGTGCACCTGGCCGAGGGTGCGCAGATGGAGATGGAAACCGTGCAGATCGCCGGCATTGATGATACCATCCGCAACACCAGCGGCGATTTGGCGCAGGGTGCCAGCCTTGCTATCCACGAAAAAATTATGACCACCGGCGACCAGCACGCCGTGACCAACTTTGACGTTGAGCTGAACGGCGACGACTGCTCTGCCAACGTGGTGTCCCGCAGCGTTGCCAAGGACAACAGCGTGCAGGAGTTCAACAGCCACATCAACGGCAACTGCGCCTGCGCCGGCCACAGCGAGTGCGATGCCATCATTATGGATCACGCCTCGGTCATTGCCAACCCCGGCCTGGTCGCCAACAACGTGGACGCCAGCCTGATCCATGAGGCTGCCATCGGCAAAATTGCCGGCGAGCAGCTGATCAAGCTGATGACCTTGGGTCTTACCGAAAAAGAGGCCGAGGACCAGATCGTCAACGGCTTCCTGAAATAAGAGTCTATACAAAAGCCCCGCTTTGCTGCAACAAAGCGGGGCTTGTTTATTCTTCGTTTTTTGTTTCGGGGGCAGGGGGCAGGTCGTTGCCTTCACTGTCAATGCCGCGGTGCGCCAGCAGCACTTGCACAAGTTCCTGCATCAGGCCGTACAGGGTGGCAAACACCGGTACACCGATGATCATGCCCA
>USNZ01000220.1 GCA_900556255.1 uncultured Oscillospiraceae bacterium | reverse complement strand
CGTTGACGGCGGCATCCTCGCTTACATCGGCAAGCAGCCCGGCTGATTGTTCCATACACGCAGCAAAGGCACCCGCAAAAAGGCGGGTGCCTTTTTTGTACAGCGCACGGCAGGAAACGCCCCCCTTGATTTCCTGCCCCGGTGTGTTATAATTTTAGACAAAGCAAGCCCCATTTATAAAAGGAGAGAACGCCATGAAATTTTCCGAAATGCCCTATGAGCGCCCCGACCTTGCCGCCGTCAAGCAGCAGTTTGCCGACCTGCTGGCACAGCTGAAGGCTGCTCCCGACTACGCCGCCGCCCGCGAAGTTTTTCTGCAGGAGGAGGCCCTGAGCAAGCACATCGACACCTTGGCCAACCTTGCCAGCGTGCGCAACACCATTGACACCCGCGACAAGTTCTACGATGAGGAAATGAACTTCTGGAACGAGACGCTGCCCCAGCTGCAGGAATGCGAAAACGCATGGAGCAAGGCGATGCTCGCCAGCCCCTTCCGCAAGGACTTCGCCGCCGAGTACGGCGATTTGATGTTCATCAATGCCGAGATCGCCGACAAGGCGTTCTCGCCCGAAATTCTGCCCGAAATGGCAGAGGAGAACAAGCTGACCACCGAGTACGGCAAGCTGATCGCCAGCGCCCAGATCCCCTTTGAGGGCGGCGTCTACACGCTGAGCCAGCTGTCTCCCTTCAAGAACGACCCCGACGATGCACGCCGTCTGGCGGCATGGCAGGCGGAGGGCAAGTGGTATAAGGAGCATCAGGCGGAGTTTGACGGCATCTACGACAAGCTCGTCCACCTGCGCGACACCATGGGCAAAAAGCTCGGCTACGAGGGCTATACCACCCTGGGCTACTACCGTATGGGACGCAACTGCTACACCAAGGCGGACGTCGAAAAATTCCGCGCCGCCGTGGTCAAGTACCTTGTGCCGCTGGCAGACAGCATCTACCGCGAGCAGGCCAAACGTCTGGGCAAGCAGTACCCGATGAACTTTGCCGACAACGCGCTGATGTTCCGCAGCGGCAACCCCACCCCCTGCGGTGACGCCGATGCCATTGTGGCGCAGGGCAAGAAATTCTACGATGAGCTTTCGCCCGAAACGTCGGAGTTCTTCAACAAAATGCTGGACGATCAGCTGATGGACCTGCTCTCCACCCCCGGCAAGGCGGGCGGCGGCTACTGCACCGGCTTGGGCGATTACGCCGTGCCGTTTATTTTTGCCAACTTCAACGGCACCCAGCACGATGTCGAGGTCGTCACCCACGAGGCAGGACACGCCTTCGCCGCCTATATGAACCGCAACCGCATCCCGTATGCCACCGTCTGGCCCAGCATGGAGGGCTGCGAGGTTCACTCCATGTCGATGGAATTCTTTGCCTGGCCTTGGGCGGAGGGCTTCTTTGGCAAAGATGCCCGCAAGTTCCGTTACAGCCATCTGGCGGGCGCGCTGACCTTCATCCCCTACGGCACGATGGTCGATCACTTCCAGCACGTCGTCTACGAAAAACCCGACATGACCCCCAAGGAGCGCCACGGTGTCTGGAAGGAGCTGCTGGGCGTCTATATGCCGTGGATGCAGCTGGGCGACGAGATTCCCTTCTACGGTGAGGGCGAGGGCTGGCAGCGCCAGATGCACATCTACCAAAGCCCGTTCTACTACATCGATTACTGCCTGGCACAGACCGTCAGCCTGCAATTCTGGGCGATGCTGCAAAAGGACCGCGCCGAGGCGTGGAGCCACTATATGGCCTACACCCTGCAGGGCGGCAGCCGCGTCTTTACCGAGCTGCTGAAAAATGCCGGGCTGACCTCCCCGTTTGAGGAAAGCTGCCTGCGCGGCGTCTGCGAAACCGCCAAGCAGTGGCTGGACAACTACGATCTGACGGGGATCGAATAATGGCGGACCGCAAGAACAAGCGCGCCTATCTGGATGATTTTCAGCGCGACCTCAACGGCAACTACCAATACTGCGGTAAGCATTGCCACTATGTGGGCAAGGCGCCGCGCAAAACCGTGCTGCTGCGGCTGTGGCTGCTCTGCGGCGGTGCTGCCGCGCTTACGGCGGGGGCGGGCTTTGTGCCGGGCGCTACCGCCCATGCGCCGGCGTATGTATCGCTGTCCTATGTGGCGGCGCTGCTGGCGGCGGTCTATGCGCTGTACACGCTGCTGCGTATGACGGCGGGCGGCGAACCGCTGCGCGCCTACCTGCATGAGCAGACGGCCGAAAAGCTGCCGGGGCGCTGTACGCTGGCGGCGGTGCTGTGCGCCGTGGCAGCGGCAGGGCAGGGAATCGCCACGTTTGCCGCCACACAGAACCGGGCGTCAAATGTGACCTATCGGATTTTTCTGGTTCTGGCGGCGGCGGGGTACCTCGCAGCAGCCAAGGCTGTCAAGGCGATGAAGTACGAAAAACGTTAAACACCCGGTGACGTGTTTTGCCGGAATGGCAGCTGCCTACCTTATTGTATATAATATAAGGCAGGCGGCACCGGCAGGGACGGGACATGCCCCGCCCGCGACTTTGTGGTAGCAACAACATAACGGGTAATCCGTAGGGGCG
>USNZ01000219.1 GCA_900556255.1 uncultured Oscillospiraceae bacterium | reverse complement strand
TGCCGCCGCCCGTGCCGCCCATGGTGAAGGCGGGGCGCACGATGACGGGGTAGCCGATGACCTCGGCAAAGTTCAGCGCATCGTCCAAGTCCTCCACGACCTTGGAGGGGATGATGGGCTGGTGCAGCTTTTCCATCGTATCCTTGAACAGCTGGCGATCCTCGGCACGGTCAATGGTGTCGGGCTTGCAGGCCAGCAGGCGCACGCCGCTGCGATCCAAAAAGCCGCTGCGCGCCAGTTCCATCGAGAGGTTTAAGCCGGTCTGACCGCCGAGGTTGGGCAGGATGGCGTCGGGCTTTTCTTTTTCGATGATGCGCTCGACCACCTCCGCCGTCAGCGGCTCGATGTAGACGTGGTCAGCGATGTCGGGGTCGGTCATGATGGTGGCGGGGTTGGAGTTGACAAGAACCGTTTCCACACCCTCGGATTTGAGGGCGCGGCAGGCCTGTGTGCCGGAGTAGTCAAACTCCGCCGCCTGGCCGATGATAATGGGGCCGGAACCGATCACCAGCACCTTTTTGATACGCGGGTCTTTAGGCATCGTTGATCACTCCTTTTGCTGCGAGCATCCGCTTGACGAACTCGTCAAACAGGAACTCGGTATCCTTGGGGCCGCCGTTGGCCTCGGGGTGGAACTGCACGGTAAAGCAGTTCCACTTGAAATAATCTATGCCCTCGCAGGTGCCGTCGTTGGCGTTGAAATAGCTCATCTTGCCGACGGTTTCGGGCAGGGTGTCCGCCATAACGGCGTAGCCGTGGTTCTGGCTTGTGATAAAGGTGCGCTGCTTGGCAGGGCTGGTGACGGGCTGGTTGGCGCCGCGATGCCCGTATTTGAGCTTGCAAGTCTTGGCGCCGGCAGCCAGCGCGGTGAGCTGATGGCCTAAGCAGATGCCGAAGGTGGGGATGCCGGTGTCCAGCATCTCCTTGATGTTGGCGATGATTTCGACGTTTTCCGCCGGGTCGCCGGGGCCGTTGGAGAGCATCAGCCCATCGGGGTTGAGGGCTGCCAGCTCGGCGGCGGTGGCAGTGCCGGGCAGAACGGTGACGCGGCAGCCGCGCTTTTGCAGGCAGCGCACGATGTTATTTTTGCAGCCGAGATCCAGCAGTGCGACGTGCAGCGGGGTCTCGACCTCGCGCCCGTCGATGACGTTGGTGGTCGGCTCAAAAGTCTTAGGGGCGGCGCAGGTCACGGTCGCCACGGCCTCGGTAACGGCATAGGCGGTGATGGCGGGCATCAGGGCGGCCTTTTTCTCCGGCTCGGCGTCGGGGTCGAACTCGGTGGTGATGGCACCGTTCATAACGCCGCTTTCGCGCAGGGTGCGGGTCAGGCTGCGGGTGTCGATGCCCTCAATGCCGATAATGCCGTTCTTTTTTAAGAAGGCATCCAGCGTTTCCTCGCTGCGGAAGTTGGAGGGGGTCTTGCATGCCTCGCGCACGATGTAGCCCTTGGCCCAGATCTTGCCGCTTTCGACGTCCTCGGAGTTCATACCGTAGTTGCCGATCAGCGGGTAGGTCTGGGTGATGATCTGGCCGTAATAGCTGGGGTCGGTCAGCGTTTCTTCAAAGCCGACCATACCGGTGGCAAACACGACCTCTCCGATGGTGGTGCCGGGGCAGCCGATGCTTTGCCCGCGGAACACCTGACCGTTTGCCAAAATCAGATATGACTGCATAGTTATCTCCTACTTGTTGTTTAGAGTTAAGAGTGGAGATGTGGTGTGTGCGTGCGCACACACCGCTTCTTCACTCTCAACTCTCAACCTTGTATCACAGCGTCTGCTTGGCCGCTTCCTTCATTTTGCGGCTGCCCAGATGCACCAAAGGCAGCTTGCCCTCCTTGCAGATGGGGCATTCCTCGGGGGCGTAGTTGGGCAGATCCAGCTTGAGGGCGCTTGCCACGATGGGAATCGGGGACGGTGCCTCGGCGCGGGTGCGGTCCACCACGCAGGCAATGCCCACGCAGATGCCGCCGTTTTCTTCGATAACACGCTTGGTTTCCAAGCTGGAAACACCGGTGGTGACAACGTCCTCGGCAATGACGCAGCGCTCGCCGGGGTGGATCTTGAAGCGCTTCAGGGTCATAACGTTATCCACGCGCTCGGTAAAGATGGCGCGCTTGCCCATCTGGCGGCCCAGCTCGTAGGCGTAGACGATGCCGCCCATCGCGGGGCCGACCACGACGTCAATGTTCAGCTCCTTCAGCTTTTCGGCAACGGGTGCCATGACCTCAGCGCACTTGTCGGGGTACTGCTGCAAAAACGCCATCTGGCAGTATGCGCCGGAGTGGCGACCCGAGGAAAGCAGGAAATGCCCCTCCAAAAATGCTTCACATTCCTTCAATACTTCAATCGCTTCGCGTGCCATAGTGTAGCCCTCCTGTATATTATTCATCTTATACTAGCATATTTTGCATATAAATGCAAGTGTTTTGTATTTTTAAGGCAATCCCGCATAATTCTAAGTGCCGATACGGCGAGCGAGGTGTTGCCTTAGCCCCTGGCGCAGCCGCGGATCTCGTCCAGCGTCTTGACGCCGTGGGCGTCCATCCAGTCGCCGATTTCGGCGGTGATGCGGGTGCAGGCCTTGGGGTCAAGGAAGTTTG
>USNZ01000218.1 GCA_900556255.1 uncultured Oscillospiraceae bacterium | reverse complement strand
CTATCCATGCTGGCAGAATCCGACCTGCGCGATGACGCGCAGGTGCTGCCCGGTCACGGGGAATCTTCCACCCTGGGGCTGGAACGCCGTTCCAACCCCTTTATGACCGAAGGAATGTACCCCATGTATTAAGAGGAGGCTCCTGTATGCAGATCCTTTTGTGCGGTCCTGCCGCCGGATATGAAGCTGAGCACACGGCACGGCTGTTTTTCCCCACCGCCGACAAGACCGATTCCGTACCGGAAAATGGGGATTTTGTGGCCGCCTGCTCCCACAAAAAAACGGATTTCGCGCTGCTGCGTCTGGACGGAAAGCTGTACTGGCGCACCGCCCTGCGCGATGATGACACTGACGCGGAATACGCGCTTTGCCGCGCGCTTTACACGCTGTTGTGCGATACCACAAAAAGAACGCCGCCTTGGGGCATGATGACCGGTGTGCGCCCCGTGCGCATTATCCACGATCTGCGCGCCATGGGCTGGCAGGAGGATGCCATCCGCGACCGCTTTTTGCAGCATTTCGCCTGCACGCCGGAAAAGTTCCGGCTGGCACTTTCCATCGCCGATTTACAGCGCCCCGTTTTGGATGCCGCCGACCCGATGGATTGCAGCGTGTATGCGGGTATCCCGTTTTGCCCCACCCGTTGCAGCTATTGCAGCTTTGTCTCCCGCACAGTGGGGGACAAGGCTACCCGCGCATTGGTGCAGCCCTATGTCGATAAGCTCTGCGAGGAACTTACCGCCATCCGCCGGACCGCAGACCGCTGCGGGCTGCGCATCCGCACCTTTTATATCGGCGGCGGAACGCCCACCAGCCTTTCGGCGGCGCAGCTTGAACAGCTGATGTCCCACATTGCCGCAACGTTTGACCTTGCCGCCCTGGACGAGTACACGGTGGAGGCCGGACGCCCCGACTGCACCGATGCCGAAAAACTGCGCATCATCAAGCAATACGGGGCCACCCGCATTTCCATCAACCCGCAGACCTTCTCGGACGAGGTGCTGCGCAATATCGGCCGCCGCCACACCGCCGCCGATATCATCGACTGCTTTGCCGCCGCACGCGCCGCCGGGCACGACAACATCAACATGGATCTTATCGCGGGTCTGCCCGGTGACACCGTCGATGGCTTTGCACAAAGCCTGCAGCAGGCCATTGCACTGAACCCCGAAAATATCACCGTGCACACGCTGACCTTAAAGCGCGCCTCTGACCTGGTGGTAGAGCACCGCGCCGCCGCATACGATGATGTATCGGCTATGCTTCGCTGCTGCGACACCCTGTATGACGCCGGCTACCGCCCCTATTATATGTACCGCCAGAAGGGCACCCTGCAAAACCTTGAAAACATCGGCTGGGCCAAGCCCGGCAGGGATTGCCTGTACAATATCTATATTATGGAGGAGATCCACTCCATCCTGTCTGCCGGGGCCGGCGGTTCCACCAAGCTGGTCATTCCCGGCGCGCGCCGCGGCAAGATCGAGCGCGTCTTTAACTTCAAATATCCCACCGAGTACATCGACCGCTTTGACGAGGTCCTTGCCCGCAAGCAGACTGTGGAGGATTTTTATGCACGTTACACACCGCAAGAGATTTGTAGGCCGTGAACTGATTTCCTTAGCGGCCACGCAGCCGCAGCCCTTTGCTGAGATCAGTGAACGGCAATATCATGATCAGCTGGCGCTGATTGCGCAGGAAGTGCTGCAAAGCAACCGCCGCATCGTCATGCTGACCGGGGCCTCGGCTGCCGGAAAAACAACGTCTGCCCATAAATTGGCCGCCCTGCTGCGCGCCGAGAACTGCCCCGCCGCTGTTTTGAGCCTGGATGACTTTTTTGTCGGCGCAGGGCGCTACCCCAAAAATCCCGACGGCAGCGACGACTATGAACGGCTGGAATCACTGGATATCCCCGTACTGCAGAATTGCCTGAAGGATCTGTATCGGCAGGGCATCTGCCAATCTCCCGTGTTTGATTTCCACATCCAGCAGCCCGCCGGGCTGCAAACGGTGGATTGCCGAGGCGGTGTGGCCATTATCGAGGGCCTGCACGCTTTGAACCCCGCCCTGACTGCCGCCTTGCCGGACAACGCCGTTTTGTACGTATACGCCGGCCTGCGCGAGGAATACGCCGACTCTGACGGCAGCCGCTGCCTGGCTACGCGGGATATCCGCCTTGCGCGTCGCATCGTGCGGGACGCACTGTTCCGCGGGCACGAGGCGTCCTTCACCCTGGGAATGTGGGACCGCGTCTGTGACGGCGAAGATCTGTATATTCGGCCCTTCAAGACCCGTGCCAACCTGCTGCTGGACACCGCCCACAGCTATGAGGTCTGCCTGTGGAACACCCTGCTGGCCGAGGTGCAGCCCGATGCCGACATGACCCCCGCCCAGCGCCGAAAGCTGGAGGCACTGAAATCCCGTTTTGCGCTGTTTCCGGCATTGCCGGCCGAGTTGGTGCCGCAAGACAGCCTGCTGCGGGAATTTATTGTAACCGGCGGCTTCGAGGTGTAAGGCTGCATATTTATAGGCGATAAGTCGAACAAAAGGGCCAAGGAAAATCCGAGGCCCTTTTACTTTTGCTTGGGAACAGCGGAAGTTGGGGGAAGTCTTT
>USNZ01000217.1 GCA_900556255.1 uncultured Oscillospiraceae bacterium | reverse complement strand
AAAAGCGCAGATAATACTTTGTGTATTATCGAGCATTTTGGCAACGCAGATGCTGCGCCGCAGCCGCCGAAGCGGTGCTTAAGCCGTAAGGCGGGAATTGTGCGGTATTGCCTTTACTCGGTTTCCCGCACACGGGCTTCGCCCGACGAAAGTGCGGTCACCGCAGTTTCTCCCTCAAAACGTACACACAGGCGGCACTCATCGTCCACGCCCAGCGCCAGTGCCGAGCGCGGCTCGCAGCCAGGACGCACGACCTCGATCTGCTTTCCCGGCAGAATTTGCAGCTGCCGATATTCCCTCAAAAAGTCACCATGGCCGCGAGCCGTGTACATCGTCCAGAACTCGTTCAGCACCGCTGCCGCCAACGCTGCGCGGGTTCCTCCCGGCGGGGTCGTTTCATACAATGCACCCGCTACTGCGGCCAGTTCCTGCGGCCAGCCGCCCGGCGGAGTCACCACGTTGATGCCCAGCCCCAGCACGGCATAGTCCAGCATACCGGATTCTAAGTCCAGTGACGCCTCGGTCAAAATACCGCAGACCTTTTTGCCGCCGTACAGCAGGTCGTTGACCCATTTCACTTGTACCTGCACACCGCACACCGTGCTGATGGCGCGCGCTGCCGCCACCGCCGCCATGGCAGTGATCTGCACCGCCTGCCGCGCCGCCATATCGGGGCGCAAAAGCAAGCTCATATACAGCCCGCCCGGCGGCGAGTAGAAGCTGCGTCCCTGCCGCCCGCGTCCGGCGGATTGCGCTTGTGCAATCAGTACCAGCCCCTCAGGCTCACCGTCGGCCGCCCGACGACGCAGGGCAGCGTTGGTGCCGGGCAGCCGCTGCACGACCTCGACCTGCAGCCCTGCGGCAGTGCCCTTGAGCAGCGCGCAGACTGCGTCGGCATCCAGCAGATCGGTGTTCTTGTGCAGGATATAGCCCCGATTGGTCACCGCCTCGATGGGGGTTCCGTCGGCGCGCAAGGCCGTGACCGCCTTCCAGACAGCCGTGCGGCTTACGCCCAGCTGCTGTGCCAGTTCCTGACCCGAAATATACCTTTCTCTGGCGGCGTCCAGTGCCGCCAGAACCTGCTGCTTAACCAAACTGCCGCCCCCTTTTTCTGCCGCATTGTGGGCAGTATACCGCGCCGCCGCGCCGTATGTCAACCAATTTTCTCATTAAAGGTTGACAATCCCTGCAAAAAACAGGCACACTGCCCAAAAGCGTGTGCCTGTACTTGGTTATCCTGTCAAATTCGTTTGGCCAGACCCAAATCGGCCATAATATCGGTGCGGGCATCCTGTGCCAGCGTGGCAATACGGCGGATACGTTCCGGCGTCATATACGGTGCCAGACCGCTGATGGAAAACGCGCTGTCGGCACGTCCGCCGACGCCCGGGATCGCCACGGCGACACAGCGCACCCCCAACTCGTTTTCCTCATCGTCAATGGCATAGCCGTTGGTGCGCACCTCCGCCAGTTGGGCTTGCAGGGCGTCAAATTCCACGATGGTGTGCGTTGTCAGCTTTTGCGGCGTAGTATGCTGCCAGATGTTCGTCACTTCGTCGGCGGGCAGGGTGGCCAAAATTGCCTTGCCTACGCCCGTGCAGTACAGCGGGCTGCGCAGCCCCACGCGGCTGGACATCCGCATCGGGCCGCTTTCCGTTTTATATATGTATACAATGTCCTGCCCGTCACGTATGACCAGATGCACCGCCTCGCCCGTGCGCTGCGCCAAACGCTCCAGGTGCACCTTGGCCACATCCATGATATCCATGCTGTTGACAATGCCGCTGGAAAGCTCGAACATCTTTAAGGTCAGGCGGTAGCGGCCGTTTTCGTCCTGGGCGGCGTAGCCGAGCGAAACAAGGCTTGCCAGCAGGCGGTGCACCGTGCTTTTGGCAAGGTCGGTATCCTGTGCCAAGCGCTGCAGACCTGCCCCCGCAGGATGTGCCGCCAGACTTTCTATCAGCTGAAAGATACGCTCCACGCTTTGTACGCCCGATTTCTCCGCCATGGGTGGGCCCTCCTCAAAAATTAACAATTTGTTCATAATTTGCGGAACTTGCTTTTTTCGGAATCGCGTTCCGCATGGTGGAATAATTATAGCAAAGTTTTTCTGTTTTTGCAACCCATATGCCGAATTGCGGAATTTCGAGTATCTGTGACAAAAAATGTCGGTTGTTCCTTGTCAAAATTGACCGATTGACGTTTTTCCGGCGGATGCGTATAATAAAACTAAAGAATTGCGCCGCAGATCGCGGTGCACATAGAGTAAAGGAGAATTGCTATGAATTCTGTTTTGCAGCGTGTGTATGAGATTGGCATCATCCCGGTCATTGCCTTTAACAGTGTGGATGAGGCCCTGCCCCTGTGCAAGGCCCTGATGGACGGCGGCCTGCCTGCTGCGGAAGTTACTTTCCGTACTGCCTGCGCCGAGGAGTGCATCAAGAAGATCCACGACGAGCTGCCCGATATGCTGCTGGGCGCCGGCACGGTTCTGACCGTTGACCAGGCCGACCGCGCAATGGCTGCCGGTGCCTCTTTCATCGTTGCTCCCGGCTTTGACCCCGAGGTCTGCAAGCACGTCATCGACAAGGGCGGCATCATGATGCCCGGCA
>USNZ01000216.1 GCA_900556255.1 uncultured Oscillospiraceae bacterium | reverse complement strand
TGCAGGAGCGTGGCGCAGCCACACCGCGACGAACCCCTTCTTTGAGCGTGTCGGGCAGGGCGGGTAAGCCAAACAAATCCACGCGCCCCCTTGCAATTCACCCCCGATTCGCGGTAAAATAAAGGGATAGATTGTGAGGTCTTACCCATGAAACTGATGATCGCATCCGATATCCACGGCGCGGCGGGGTACTGCCGCGACCTGCTGGCCGCCCATGACCGCGAGGGTCGCCCCCGGCTGCTGCTGTTGGGCGATATCCTGTATCACGGCCCGCGCAACGACCTGCCGCCCGCCTACGCCCCCAAGGAGGTGCTGGCGATGCTGAACGCCCGCAAGACCGAGCTGTTCTGCGTGCGCGGCAATTGCGATGGTGAGGTCGACCAGATGGTGCTGGAATTTCCCATTCTGGCCGACTACGCGCTGCTGGAATCCGGCGGACGGCTGATTTACGCCACCCACGGCCACCACTACAACACCGCCTGCCTGCCGCCGCTGCAGCCCCACGATATTTTGCTGCACGGGCATACCCACGTCCCCGCGTGGCAGCCCTTCGGCATGGACAATTATTACCTGAACCCCGGCTCGGTGTCTATACCCAAAGAGAACACGCCCCACGGCTATATGCTGCTGGACGACAATGTTTTTACCTGGAAACACCTCGACGGCACGGTGTACCACACCCTGACTGTATAAAAGGAGCATTGCTATGAAGATCCCCGCAAAAGGCTTTACCCACGGCGGAAAATTCCACGCAGACGACGTTTTTTCCACCGCGCTGCTGCAAATTCTGCGCCCGGACATCCAAATTGTCCGCGGCTTTACCGTGCCCGACGACTTTGACGGCATCGTCTATGACGTGGGCGGCGGCATGTTTGACCACCACAGCGAACCGCGCGAGACCCGCGCCAACGGCATCCCGTATGCCGCGTTCGGGCTTTTGTGGCGGGTGCTGGGCGCGCAGCTGGTGGGTGAGCATCAGGCCCGCCTTATGGACGAAAATTTCATCCAGCCGCTGGACCTGAACGACAACACCGGCGAGCAGAACTCCCTGGCCGACGCCATCGGCAGCTTTAACCCGCTGTGGGATTCCAAGGACGATCCCGACGCCTGCTTCCTGCGGGCGGTGGCCGTGGCCAAGCAGATTCTGGAAAACGAAATTGCCGCCGCCAACGCCGTAAACCGCGCCGACGACGCCGTGCGCCGCGCCTATGCCAACATGCGCGACGGCATCGTTGTGCTGCCCGCCTATATGCCGTGGAAAAACGGCCTGTACAAGACCGACGCCCTGTTTGTCGTCTACCCCAGCCAGCGCGGCGGATACAGCGCGCAGTGCGTCAACGACCACCGCACCAAGCGCAGCAAGCTGCCGTTTCCCCCCGCGTGGGCCGGCCGCCCCGAGGAGGAGCTGCGCCGTGTCAGCGGGCTGGGGCTGCGGTTCTGCCATCCCAGCCGCTTCCTGATCACCGCCGATGACAAGGCGACCGCCATCGAGGCCTGCCGCCGCACCCTGCGCGCCGCCGGCCGCCCTGTAAGCGAATGACGCCGGAATTCGGCCCCGCCGCCAGCACCGCCGCCGACCGCGCCCCGATGCCGGAACCGGCGTGGGTGTATCTGCTGCGCTGCCCCGACGGCAGCCTGTACTGCGGCTGGACAAACGACCTGGCCCGCCGCCTGAAAGCCCACCAAACGGGCAAGGGCGGGGCCAGGTACACCAAAAGTCACGGCAGCGCCGCCGTGCGCCTGGCCTATGCCGAGCGCTGCGCCGACAAAAGCGCCGCCTTGAAACGCGAGGCTGCCGTAAAAAAGCTGCCCAAGGCCGAAAAGGAGGCCCTGGCCGCCCGCTGGGCCGCCGACAACGCGTTGACGCTGCGCATGGCCACCCCCGACGATGCCGCCGATGTTGCCGATTTGTATAATTGGTATGTGACCCACGGGCTGCAGACGTTCCAGTACGCGCCCAGCACGGTGGAGGAGTACCGCCAAAACATTGCCGACGTGCTGACCGCCGCGCCTTTTCTGGTGGCTTACGCCGCCGACGGCCGCCTGCTGGGCTTTGCCTGCGCCCACCCCTGGCACAGCCGCACGGCCTACGCCTGGGACGTGGAGACCACGGTCTACTGCGCGCAGGACGCCGTGGGGCAGGGGGTCGGAAAACGACTGTACACCGCGCTTTTGGCGCTGCTGACACGGCAGGGCTACCGCAATGCCTACGCACTGGTGACAGGCGGCAACAAGGCCAGCGACGCGCTGCATAAGGCGCTGGGCTTTAGCCGTTTCGGTGTGGAAAAGCGCACAGGGTACAAGTTCGGCCAATGGCTGGACCTGACCTATTGGGGCTTGCAGCTTGTGCCGGGCAGCGAGGAACCCGCGCCGGTGCGCAAGCGGCTGAGCACGGGGGAAATCGAGGAAATCCTTGCGCAAAGCGAAAACGGCAGGGAATCCGGAGTTAAGAATTGAGATATTGTGTGCCCGCCTTGGCGGGCACTTTTTTGTTGGCAAACGCCCCTGCTGTGCCGTTCGGCGCGCCCTAAAAACAAAAAATGCGCCGCTTGCGCGGCGCATCCAGACTGTCGATAAACCTAACGGGACGATTGCGAACTTTCGGCGGGTTTGTAGGG
>USNZ01000215.1 GCA_900556255.1 uncultured Oscillospiraceae bacterium | reverse complement strand
GGAGCTTGCGCAGCACACGGAATGCCAGCGCGGTCTCGGTGGTGGTGCCGGACTTGGAGATAACGTTGATGGAGAAGCGCTTGCCCTTGGTCAGCTTGATGATGTCATTGAGGGCAGACGGAGAGATGGTGTTGCCGCAGAAGTAGATCTTGGGGCCATCCCCGGTCTCGTTGTGGAACTGACCCTTGACGGCCTCAACAACGGCACGGGCGCCCAGGTAGGAGCCGCCGATACCGGCTACCAGCAGTACGTCGGAGTCGGAACGGATCTTTTCCGCCGCCTGCTTGATGCGGGCGAACTCCTCGCGGTCATAAGTAACAGGCAGGTCAAGCCAGCCCAGGAAATCATTGCCGGAGCCGGTCTTGGACTCCAGCTGATCGTGTGCCAGCTTGACCTGCGGGAAAATCGATTCATATTCTTCAGGACGGATAAATTTAGTCAGATGCTTGCCGTTAAATGCAACAGCCATGTTCCGTTCCTCCTTTGTCTTTTATATACCACAATGATACTGTTTTATCTGGTCATTGTCAAGCAAAAAAGCGGGATTTTTTCCAAGTTTTCATTTATTATGCACAAATCACAATCCGTTTATCAGTACCCCATGGATGAGATATTGCAGGCAATATCCAAAACTCAACGCCTGAACGTCCTGTGCGGCGCAGATGGGCAGTTCCTGCAAAACGGTTTCTCCGCGCAAAAGCTGCCAGCTGCCCACGGGGGTCCCCTGCTCTATCGGTGCGGGCACATCATCGGGCAGCAGAATTTTTGTCTGCAAACCTCCGCCCTCGCCCTTGGGCACCAGAAGGCGCTCAGGCGCGGCGTAGTCCAGCGGCACGGTCTCGGCAGTGCCGCGCTGTACCCGCAGCGTTTCGGGCGCATCGTCGGGCAGGGCGACCTCGGCGCTGTCGTAGTGGGCAAAGCCGTAGTCCAGCAGCGCCTTGGCGGCTTCAAAGCGCTCTTTACCGGAGGACGCGCCCAGCACAACGGCGATCAGCCGCAGACCGTCGCGCTCGGCGCTGGCCGAGATACATACCCCTGCCTTGCCGGTGGTGCCGGTTTTCAACCCCGTAATGCCGGGGTAGCTTTTGAGCAGCTTGTTGGTGTTGACAAGCTGGGTCTTGCCGCCGCGCAGGGTGTCCATCCAGACCGTGCAGTAGTCCCGCACCTCGGGGTGGTGCAAAAGCATTTCGCGGCTCATGACAGCGACATCCCGCGCACTGGAAAGATGCCCTTCCTCGTCCAGGCCGCAGGCGTTGGCAAAATGGGTCGCGGTCATGCCCAACTCGGCGGCGCGGGCGTTCATTGCCTCCACAAAAGCCGGCTCACTCCCTGCCACGAACTCCGCCACCGCCACGGCGGCATCGTTGGCGCTGGAAATGCAGACCGCCTTGAGCATCTCCTGCAGGGTCAGCTGCTCCCCCGGTTCCAGCCAGATCTGGCTGCCGCCCATATGGTAGGCGTGCTCGCTGACCGGCACAATATCGGTTAAGGAAATTTTTCCTGCCTGCAGCGCCTCAAAGGTCAACAGCAGCGTCATCACCTTGGTTATGGACGCCACAGGGCGGCGGTCATCGGCATTTTTCTCGTACAAAACGGTGCCGGAATCCTCGTCGATCAGCACGGCGGCGGCACAGGGCACATCAAAGTCCCCCACCCCTGCCGGCTGCACCTCGGGCAGTGCATCGGCATAGCTGCGCAGAACGGCCGTTACCGCCAGCAGCAGGCATAAAACAGCAAGCACGATTTTCTTTTTCATCGCAGGTCACCCCCATGCCATGGCTTTATTTCAGCCTATGCAGCGATGGGGCAGATTAGTATTGCGCTTTTGCGGCACATTTATTATAATAGAAGTACTAATATAGAGAAGAAAAGGAACGTATTTATGCGGGTAACATTTTATACCTTGGGCTGCAAGGTCAACCAGAACGAAACCGGCGCCATGGAACAGCTGTTTGAGTCTAACGGCTACACCGTGGTGCCCAATGACGAACCGGCGGATGTCTATGTAGTGAACAGCTGCACCGTGACCAATTTCGGCGACCAGAAAAGCCGCAAATGGCTGCGCCGCGCCAAGCGCGAAAATCCGGGTGCCGTCACCGTGCTGACGGGCTGCTACCCGCAGGCTTTCCCCGAGGAGGCCGCCGCCATCATCGAGGCGGACGTAGTGACAGGCTCCGGCAACCGCCACGCTGTTCTGACCGACGTGCAGAAGGTGCTGGACGGCGAGGCCGAGCGCGTGGTGGATATCCGCCCCCACGAAAAAGGCGAGCAGTTCGAAGAATTGCCGATGAATAAGTTCGCCGACCACACCCGTGCCTTTGTCAAGGTCGAGGACGGCTGCAACCGCCGCTGCGCCTACTGTGTTATTCCCCGCGCGCGCGGCCCCGTGCGCAGCCGCGACGAGCAGAGCATTTTGCAGGAGCTGCGCCGTCTGGCCGATGCCGGTTACAAGGAGGTCGTGCTGACCGCCATCAGTCTGCCCAGCTACGGCACCGACACCGGCACAAGCCTTGTGGAGTTGATCGAGAAGGCCGCCGCTGTGCCGGGTATTGAACGCCTGCGCCTGGGCAGCCTGGACCCCGACATGCTGCATGACGAGGATATCCGCCGTATGGCAGCCGTCAAAAAACTCTGCCCGCAGTTCCATTTGAGCCTGCAAAGCGGCTGCGA
>USNZ01000214.1 GCA_900556255.1 uncultured Oscillospiraceae bacterium | reverse complement strand
CGAATCAGAAGGTCGGGAGTTCGAGTCTCTTCCGGCGCACCAAGGTCACTTACGAAAGTAAGTGACCTTTTTCTTTTTGTGTCGGGAAAATCTGCGGTGCAAAAACGGCCGCCTACGGGGTAGAGTGTGGCGAGAAACAACTTGCGCAGCCGTGCGGCGCGGGTTTCGGGTACGGTGGGGGGAGTTCATGGGATGCCTCCTTTGACAGAACGCGGACTGTGATGCAAGGGGTGCCGGCACCTTTACCATCGTACAACGAATCGCGCCGACAGCAAAAAACATGCGGTACCCCTTGCGTTTTTTGGGCAGGGGACTATAATATAAGGCAAACAAAACAAAGCAAAGGAGTGCCGAACCATGAACCAACGTATTGCGCGGGTGCGCGCCGCCATGCAGGCGCAGGGGCTGACCCAGATACTTGTGTCTGACCCCAAAAGTGTGTGGTATCTGACAGGGGTGGAGGTCGAGCCTTATGAACGGCTGCTGGCATTGTATCTGCCGTTAAACGGCGAACCCACGCTGTTTTTGAACCGCCTGTTCAACGTGCCGAACCCGCCCTGCCAAGCGGTGTGGCACGACGACGCGCAGGACCCCGTGGCGCAGATCGCCGCTGTGGTAAACACCGCCGAGACCCTGGGCATTGACAAGGAGTGGCCGGCTAAATTTTTGATCCCCCTGATGCAGCGCTGCCGCGGCATGGACGTGGTGCTGGCCAGCGATTGCGTGGACGACTGCCGCGCCTGCAAGGACGAGACCGAGCAGACCCTGATGCGCGAGGCCAGCCGTATCAATGACGAGGTCAACGCCGCCGTAAAGCAGTATATCCGCGTGGGCATGACCGAAAAGCAGGCTGCCCGCTTTGTGGACGAGCAGTATCTGGCCCACGGGTGCGAGGGCAACAGCTTTACGACCATTGTGTCCTTTGGGGCCAACGCCGCCGACCCCCACCACGAGCCGGACGACACCGTTTTGCAGCCCGGCCAGTGTGTGCTGGTGGATATGGGCTGCCGCAAAAACCGCTATTGCAGCGACATGACCCGCACCTGGTTTGCGGGTACCCCCACCGAAAAACAGGCCGCCGTGCACGACCTTGTGCGCCGCGCCAACCTGACCGCCGAGGCACTGGTAAAGCCCGGTGTGCGGCTGTGCGATGTGGACGCCGCCGCGCGGCAGGTGATTGCACAGGCAGGGTACGGGCCGTATTTTAACCATCGGCTGGGGCATTTTATCGGCCAGACCGACCACGAAAAGGGCGATGTCAGCAGCGCCAACACGGCGGTGGCCAAGCCTGGCATGATATTTTCCATCGAGCCGGGTATTTATTTGCCGGGTGAGTTCGGTGTGCGCATTGAGGACCTGGTTTTGGTGACCGAGACGGGATGCGAGGTTTTGAACCGCGAGGACAAAAACTGGGCGTGCGTAGGGAAATGACGAATTAGATAATAGATAAAAGATAATAGATAAGAAATAAGGTGGAGTTTGCGCCGTGCGGCGCAAACAAAACGCAAAAGGGACGCTGCCGTGGGCAGCGTCCCTTTTGCGTGTCAAAATTGAACGTCAAAAATGTGCCGCTGAGGGCGGCACACATTCTTTATTATTTATTCTTTCTTCTTTCTTATTTATTTTCACCGTCCTTTGCGCGTCAGCTGCAGCACCTCCACCGTGATGTCGTCCTGCCTGTCTCCTGCGCGGCGCACGGCGGCATCGGCAATGGTTTCGGCGGCATGGGCGGGGGTGTGGTCCAGCTTGGCGCAAAGCTGCAGCTGCTGCAAAAGCCACTCGCTGCCGTCGGTCAAAACGCCGTCGCTGACCATCACCACCCAGTCCCCGCTGTCCAGCGAAAACGCCGTGCTGCGCCCCACCAGCGTGTCCACCACGCCCATGGGCAGGCTGTTGCCCTCCAGCGCGTAGGGCGTGCCGCCGCGCACCACAAAGCTGGGCGCTGCCCCCGCCTTGAACAGCCCCGCCCGCCCCGTGTATAAATCTACGGTCAGCAGATCCAGCGTTGCGCCGGATTCGCGGTCGGCACTTTTCAGGTTCAGCGCCACGTTGACAAGCCGCGCGGCACTTTCGGCGGCAAAGCCCGCGCGCAAAAGCTGGGCGGTCAGCTTGGCGGCCATGCGTCCGTCCACGGCGGCGGGGCGTCCTGTGCCCATGCCGTCGCACAAAAGCATCTGCGCCCGCCCGGCGGCGTCGCAGAACTGGTCAAAGGCGTCCCCGCTGACCGTCTGCCCCTTGGCGGGGCGGGACGCTGCGCCGAACTGCACGGCAAACAGCGGACGCTCGCTGAAAGTGAGCGTTGTCACCGTGCGGCAGTGGGAAATTTCCGGCAGGGCCATGTCGCGGCGGCACAGGCGGCTGATTTCTGCCGTTAAAGCGTCGGATTCTGCCTCGGTAAAGCGGGTGCGCGGCAGGGTGACGGTAAGGCTGAGCCGCCCTGTCAGGTCGGTGGCGGCGTAACATTCCAGCGTTTCCAGACCCAGCTCGGCAAAGAAGCGGGCGACCTTTTCCCCGCGACGCGGGTCGGGCAGACCCGCCTGGCTCAATTTGGCCGAAAGCTGCGCCAGCGCCCCCGCCAGGGCGCTGTACTGCTCGGTCAGGGCGGTGCGCAGCATGGCGGCGCGCGCCCGCGTCTGGCGGCGGCTGCGCCACAGCCGATACCCGTGGTTGGCGGCCAGACACAGGTCGCCCGGGTGGATGCA
>USNZ01000213.1 GCA_900556255.1 uncultured Oscillospiraceae bacterium | reverse complement strand
GTTGGCGCCTTTGATCATCATGGAGGCGGACTTGATGCCGGCCTCATCACCGTCCAGCACATCCAGCACCTCCACGCTGTAACCGTGGGCCTCGGCCCAGCGGGTGTACATGCGGAACAGCATTTCGGCCCAGTCCTGCGCCTCGGTGCCGCCGGTACCGGCGTGGAAGGTCAGAATGGCGTTGTTGTGGTCGTACTCGCCGTTGAGCATCGTCATCAGCTGCAGCTCGTCGATAGATTTTTCCACGGCGTTGACTGCCTCCTCACCCTCGGCTGCCAGAGAGGGGTCGTTCTCCTCCTCGATCATCAGCAGCAGGGTTTCTGCTTCCTCATACTGGGTGGACAGCTTGCCGAAGCGCTCCAGCTTGTTCTTGACCTCGCCCATCTCGCTGATGATTTTCTGGCTGCGGGCCTGGTCATCGTAAAAGCCGGGCATGGTCATCTGGTGCTCCAGCTCGGCCAGGCGCTTTTCGCTGGCTTCAATGGAAAGGGCCTCGCGCAGATCGTCCACAGAGGTCTGCATGCCGCCCAATTTCTGTTTCAGTTCGTCAATGGTTATCATAATAATACCCCTTAATCGGCACAAATTCACACTATTAGTATAAAACAAAGCGCCGCTGTTGTAAAGAGGATTTGCGATTTTAGCAAAAGATGTACTTTTTCTCTGAATAATTCCTGAACTTTACCAAAATTCTTTGCATTTATCCGTTTGATGCGCTATAATGGGGATATGTATCAAAAAGGAGCTTAAGGAATGGCAAGATATACCAAGAATCACTGTCCCGTCTGCGAGCAGGCTTTTACTGACGCTGACGATATTGTTGTATGCCCCGAATGTGGCACCCCTTACCATCGCGAATGTTGGAAAAAGGTCGGTGCCTGTGTGCATGAGGCCGAACACGCCGCCGGCTTTGAGTGGAAACCCGATGCCGAACCGGCCGACGAGGCAGACACCGCCCGCCATCTGGCGGTATGCCCCAACTGCGGCAATCACAACGAGCCGGGTGCCGTAAAGTGCAGCCACTGCGGTGTACCGCTGAACGCCGCACCGCGCAGCGAGCCGCCGCAGAATGCCCCCATTTACGCCCGCGGCACCATGGATTCCCCCGACATCACCCGTGTGGAGCTGAAACCCACCGACTGCATTGACGGCATCCAGGCGCAGGACTGGGCCACCTACACCGGACGGTCGGCGCTGTATTACCTGATGCAGTTTTTCCGCATGGAAAAGACCGGCAAAAAAATCACCCTGTGTTTTTCCGCCTTTTTGCTGGGGCCCATCTACTTCTTCTACCGCAAAATGTGGAAGCAGGGCATTTTGACAGCGCTGGTGCAGCTGCTCTTGTACACACCGCTGGCGCTGCTGGTTTTGCAGCAGTACAACCCCGGCGTGCTGGGCGGCGTTCTGGCGGGGGCAGCCTGGCTGGAAACCGCAGCTTTTGTCTGCGATATCCTGTGGTGTGCCTACAAGGTATTTATCGGGCTTAGCGCCGTGGCATGGTACCAGAAAACCGCCAAGCGCAACATTGAGGCCATCTGCGCCCGCTGCCCCGATGAGCAGACCCGCAGCCTTGAGCTTGCGCAGCAGGGCGGCACCAGCATTCTGCTGGTCGTTTTGTACTTTGGCATTTCTGCCCTTTTGACGGTGGGCTTTATGTATCTGGCCGGCCCCGCCTTTGTGCGCTATGTGTTTGCCACTTACGGTGTAAGTTTATAAGCGTCGATTTTGCGGCGTTTTTATAATGAAGGAAGAAACGTAAATCAGGAGGAATCCCATGAAAACAACTTTGGTCATTATGGCAGCCGGCATTGGGTCACGCTTCGGCGGCGGCATCAAGCAGTTGGCGGCCGTCGGCCCCAACGGTGAGATCATCATGGATTTTTCGATCCACGATGCTATTGAGGCGGGCTTTGACAAGATCGTTTTTATTATCCGCCGCGACATCGAGCAGGCCTTCAAGGAGGCCATCGGTGACCGCATCGAAAAAACCTGCGCCGAGCTGGGCGTTGAGATCGGCTATGCATTCCAGGCCATGGACGCCATTCCTGCGGGCTGTGCCGTGCCGGAAGGCCGCACAAAGCCGTGGGGCACCGGTCAGGCCGTGCTGGCCTGCAAGGGGCTTGTAAACGAGCCGTTTGCCGTCATCAACGCCGATGACTACTACGGTAAAGAGGCTTTTGTTCAGCTGCACGATTTTTTGCAGGGCTACACCCCCGAAAAGTCCGGCGATCTGGCCATGGCCGGTTTTGTGCTGAAAAACACCCTGAGCGACAACGGCGCCGTGACCCGCGGTATCTGCCAGATGAACGACGCCCACTACCTGACCGGTGTTCTGGAAACCTCCGGCATTGAAAAGACCGCCAAGGGTGCGGCCGCCGGCGGCAAGAGCATTGACATCGACAGCCTGGTCTCGATGAATATGTGGGCATTGACCCCTGAGTTCATCGACCTGCTGGACGCGGGCTTTGTGGAATTCTTTGAGAAGGCCGCCCCCGCAAACCCGCTGAAAGCCGAGTACCTGCTGCCCATCTATATTGACGAATTGCTGCATGACGGCAAGGTCAGTGTCAAGGTGCTGCCCACCCATGACAAATGGTTCGGCGTGACCTACGCGGAGGACAAGCAGATCGTCATCGACAGCTTTGCCAAGCTGATCGAGGACGGCGTATACCAAAAGGATTTGTTCAGCGATTTGAAAAAGTAAGCAACACAAGCAAGCCGCCCGCGGCGCACAACC
>USNZ01000212.1 GCA_900556255.1 uncultured Oscillospiraceae bacterium | reverse complement strand
CTTTTATCTTTTATCTTTTATCTGCTCTCAACTCTCATTTATGCTTTTTCCGCCTTCCCCGCCGGGAAGGCATTTTGTTGTCTTTCACCCTACGTTCCAAGAGGTGCCCTATGGCTCAAACCAAAACACCCATCATCTCGTTTCAGAATTTCAGCTTTCAGTACCGCGCGCAAAAGCAGCCCACGCTGCACGATATCAACCTGGATATCTACCCCGGCGAACGTGTGCTCATCGCCGGCCCTTCCGGCAGCGGCAAAAGCACGCTGGCGGGCTGCATCAACGGGCTGAACCCCTTCGCCAACCCCGGCGAAGCCACCGGCACCCTGACGGTGGACGGCGTGGACGCCATGCACAGCAGCATCTTTGCGCTGAGCGCCCACGTCGGCACCGTGCTGCAGGACCCCGACGGCCAGTTTATCGGGCTGACCGTGGGCGAGGATATCGCCTTTGCGCTGGAAAACAGCTGCACCCCGCAGGACGAAATGCACGCCATCACCCGCCGCGCCGCCGAGCTTGTTGGCATCGAACATCATCTCGACTACGCCCCGCACGAGCTTTCGGGCGGGCAAAAACAGCGCGTCAGCCTCGCGGGCGTCATGGTGGACCAGGTTCGTGTACTGCTGTTTGACGAGCCGCTGGCAAACCTTGACCCCGCCACAGGCAAGCAGACGATGGAACTGATCGACGCCGTGCAGCAAAAAACAGATACCACGGTGCTGATCATCGAGCATCGTCTGGAGGACGTGCTGTGGCGCAGCGTTGACCGCATCATCCTGATGGGGGAAGGCCGCATCCTGGCCGACCTGCGCCCCGACGAGTTGTTAAGCACCGACCTGCTGGCGAAAAACGGCATCCGCGAACCGCTGTACCTGACGGCACTGCGCTATGCGGGGGTGGACATCACGCCGCAAAAGCAGCCCGCCCACATCGATACCCTGCTGCTGGACGATGCCGACACCGCCGCCGTGCGGCGCTGGTTCACCGCCGAGCCGCTGCCCGCCGCCCAGCCCGCGCCCGTCCCCCTGCTGGAGGTGCGCGATGTCAGCTTCGGGTACGAAAAATCCATGCACACGCTGCAAAACGTCAGCTTTGCCATCGGCAAGGGCGAGATGGTCAGCATCGTGGGGCGCAACGGCGCGGGCAAATCCACGCTGTCCAAGCTGATCTGCGGCTTTGAAACGCAGGACAGCGGGCAGATCTTCCTCAACGGGCAGGACTTGCAGGACGTCAACATCCGCCGCCGCGCCAAGCACATCGGCTACGTCATGCAAAACCCCAACCAGATGATTTCCCAGACCATGATTTTTGACGAGGTCGCCATGGGTCTGCACGGGCTGGGTCTGACCGAGCAGGAGGTGCGCACCCGCGTGGAGGACACGCTGAAGATCTGCGGGCTGTATCCTTTCCGCAACTGGCCGATCTCGGCGCTGAGCTTCGGGCAGAAAAAGCGCGTGACCATCGCCAGCGTGCTGGTGCAGCAGCCCGAACTGATTCTTTTAGACGAGCCGACCGCCGGGCAGGATTTTAAGCACTACACCGAAATCATGGAGTTTCTGCGCGGGCTGAACCGCAGCGGCGTGACCGTGGTCATGATCACCCACGATATGCACCTGATGCTGGAATACACCGCGCGGGCGCTGGTTTTCTGCGATGGTACGCTGATTGCCGACCGCAGCCCCGCCGCCGTGCTGTGCGACCCCGCCCTGGTGGAGCGCGCCGCGTTAAAAGAGACCAGCCTGTACACGCTGGCCAACCGCTGCGGCATTGCCCCGGCGGAGGATTTTGTCGAGCGATTCATCGCCGCTGACAGGGAGGTGCGCAACCATGGCTGCTAAAACGGTTTTGAACTACCTCCCGCGCGAAAGTGTCGTCCATCGGCTGACGGGCACGGCCAAGCTGGCGTTTTTCCTGCTGTTCACCTTTGCCGGCATGATCACCTACAACACCTGGCTGCTGCTGGCGCTGTTGGCGGTCAGCCTGGCGGCGTTCAAGCTCAGCCGTCTGCGCTACAAAGAAGTGCGGTTTATGTTCGTGTTCATGCTGGTGTTTTTGCTGCTGAACAACTTTTTCATCTTCCTGTTCGACCCCAACCAGGGCACCGCGCTGTACGGCACCCGCACGGTGCTGTGCCACCTGTTCTGGCGGTACGACATCACCGCCGAGCAGCTGTTTTACATGTTCAACATCACGCTGAAATATTTTGTCACGCTGCCGGTGGCGATCCTGTTTATCTGCGCCACCAACCCCAGCGAGTTTGCCGCCAGCCTGAACGGTATCGGTGTATCGTATAAAATCGGGTATTCGGTGGCCATTGCGCTGCGCTATATCCCCGATATCCAGCGCGATTTCCACGCCATCAGCCAGGCGCAGCAGGCGCGCGGCATCGAGCTTGGCAAAAACGAACCGTTCTTTAAGCGGCTGAAAAACACCGTACACATTCTGCTGCCGCTGATTCTTACCAGCCTGAACCGCATTGACACCATCTCCAACGCCATGGAGCTGCGCGGTTTCGGCAAAAACAAGACCCGCACCTGGTACACCCGCCGCCCCTTTGCCAAAAGTGACTATGCGGCAATGGCGCTGGGCGTGGTGCTGCTGGCGATCAGCCTTGGTGTTACCATCAAATTCGGGCGGTTTTACAACCCGTTTATGTAAAAATATTCCGCGCAGCAGGGGCGGGGCATGCCCCGCCCGCGATTTTCCGCCGACACAATTTGTACGGGTACTCCGTAGGGGCGGCATATATGCCGCCCGCCGCAGCCGTTCCGGTAAATTAACCTAACGGCTGAATCGCACGGGACGCATATATGCGTCCCGCAGCTTGTAGAAAAAGCCCTTTTTCGGGTAGTAATGTAGGGCGCGTGTCTCGACC
>USNZ01000211.1 GCA_900556255.1 uncultured Oscillospiraceae bacterium | reverse complement strand
CTGCTTGAACAATTTTTACTTCAAAATATTGTCTAACTTTTTGGGGTCACTTCATTTTTACACCATAGGCGGGGTTTGTCTAATGTCAGGTTCCGTAGATATAATAGGGATTTTGGCCTGCATAAATGCTGCGGCGGTTCCAAATTGTGTGGCTTGCCAGGTAATCTGCCCAGGCGCGATAACCCGACGGGTTAAAGTGCACACCGTCGGCGGTCTCGTACTCATCCTTTTGGCTGCCGTCGGTGAGGCTGTTCAGCGTTTCACCGATATTCACAAAGTAGCAGCCCTTGCGCAGCGCCATATTGGCCAGCATATCATTGACAGTGGCAATGCGGGCATTGTCAAGGCCCGGCTTGGTATTGACGACATCTTCCTGCACGGCAGGAATGGACTGAATATAATAGACAACGCCCGGATCCAGGTTTTCACGCAGGATGTCGATCAGTCGTTCATAGTAGGCGATAAAGTTTTCCTCGCCGCCCTGACGCACCAGATTGTTGGTTCCCACCAGCAGGTAGACGTAGTCCGGCTGACTTGCCACAATGGCCTCAATGGGGGTCTCCTGCTCTTTGGTGACGGCGTTCTTGACTTTGACATTGTTGACAAAGGTATCCACACCCGCGCTGACATAGGTGGCATATTTGGCGTTCTGGTAGCCTGTGGCGTAGATGCCCAGACCGGAGGCGATGCTGTCCCCCACAAAGGTCACAGTATTAAAGTAGTCTTTCGTTACGGTTCCCAGCATCGGCACGGCCGCCATACGGTGGTCGGTGCTGAAAAAGCCGTCATCAATGGTCTGCGTCACCGGTGCGGCGGTATCCCAAACCGCTGTGTCCACAGCGGGCAGGATGCGGCGCGGCTCGGCGGAGGCAGGTGCTGCCGTAGGCGTGGGTGTAGGCTGCGGGGTGGCTTCCGGCGTCGGAGACGGCTCAGCCGCAGAGTCCGGCAGCAATTCCGATGCGGCTTTCGGGGGCGTCGGTTTGCTTTGCTGCTTATCCGCAGGGTAAAAGTTATACCAACCTGCCGCGGCCAGCACAACTGTCAGCACGATGACCAAAACGATCATCATGCGGCGTTTGCGGCGTCGGCTTGCGACCTTATTGCGATAGGTGTAAAAATCGGCCATGGTACCCCTCCCCAAAGATGGTTGCTGATTTGTATGTTATTATACCCCAATTGCCCGCAAATGGCAATAACAACCGCAATCTTTTACAAATCCCGGAAGGACTTGACGCGGCCGGAATTGTTCTCTATAATAAAACTAAAGATGTATACCTGTGAAACGGAGGTTTCGATATATGGATTGGATGATCGTTGCGGACAGTTCCTGTGAAATACGTGAGCTGAAGAACCCCGCGCCCGGCGTTTCCTTTGCCATTGCTCCCTTTAAGATCCGCGTGGGCGAGCGCGAGTACGTAGACCTGCCCACGCTGAATGTGCAGCATATGCTGCAAGCCATGAACGAGTACAACGGGGCCAGCACCAGCGCCTGCCCCAGCCCCGAGGAATGGGCAGAGTATTTCCTGCAGGCAGATCAGGTGTTTGCCTTTACCATCAGCAGCAATCTGTCCGGCAGCTACAACGCAGCCATGGCCGCCCGCGATATGGTATTGGAGGATCACCCCGAAAAGAAAATTTTCGTGCTGGACACCCTGAGCTGCAGCGGTGCCCTGGGCGACGGTGCCGAGCTTGCCAACAAGCTGATCGGTGAGGGCCAGAAGTTTGAGGACATCTGCTTCGCCCTGCAAAAATTTGCGGAGTCCACCCACATCCTGTTTGCACTGGCCAGCTTTGACAATCTGGTCAAGAACGGCCGCGTCAGCAAGGTAGTCGGTTTCATTGCCGGCAAGCTGAACATGCGCGTGCTGGGACGCCGCACGTCCGAGGGTAAGATCGACTTTTACTTCAAGACCCGCGGCGAAACCCGCGTGCTGGCCCGCATCCTCGAACAAATGGACGAGGATCACTACGACGGTGTGCACCCTGTTATGATCAGCGAGTGCGGCAACCAGACTGCAGCGCGCCTGCTGGAACATGGCATCCACACCAAATGGCCGGAGGCACCTGTACGTATTCTGCCCTGCTCCGGTCTGTGCAGCTTCTACGCGCAGGATCAGGGCATTATCATCACTTACTAAGACAAAACAAAAGGCAGCCCGCGAAAATTCGCAGGCTGCCTTTTTTAGTTCTCGTTTTTTTGTGCTTTGCGTTTCATGCGCTCCAACTGCGCGGCGCGCTGCTTGAACCAACGCGCATCGGCAGCCTCGCTGACAGGTTCCAGACAGCGGGCAAAGCTCCAGTGCAGGCCGTCGCGGCGGCTCAGCTTGAAGCGCAGATACCAGGCGCTGCAATTCGGGCAGACGCAGCGTGTGTAGTACCCTGTGTTTCCGCGTTTCAGCCAGACCTCGTCGGGGGCCAGTACCTTGCCGCAGGTCGGGCAGCCGGCTTGCGCCAACTCCGGCACATTGCGGTAATCGTCGTGTTCCAGCCGGTACATGAAGGTCTGAATATCGGTTGCGCCCTCACTGCCGGAGAGAAGGGCCTCCTTGAGCATCTCCTCCTCGGTGGGGTAGGTTGCCAGCCCCTCTGCCAAGGGCAGCTTACGGCAGATTTTGACAGTGTACAGCGCATCGTCCAGCGCATTGTGGAAGGACTCCTCCTTGGGGATGCCCAAGCGGTCGACCACGCTTTCCAGCGTCAGCCCCTCCCCTTCTCGGCGCGGGTAACTCTGCAAAAACAGCCGCTGCAGATCGTACCAGCCGTGCGGCCAGTTTTCGTCCAGACCGCAAAGGAACAGATTCTGTTTCAGTACGGGCACATCGTCCAGTCCCCACTCGATCAGTTCGGCATCCTCCCCTGCCCAGGTCATAAAGCGCTGCA
>USNZ01000210.1 GCA_900556255.1 uncultured Oscillospiraceae bacterium | reverse complement strand
AAAGATAATAGATAATAGATAATAAATAAGGTGTGCCCGCCGCGCGGGCACAATGAAAATCATCGCCCGCGACCTTATATTATAACGAATATTACGGGTACTCCGTAGGGGCGGCATATATGCCGCCCGTTGCAGCCAACCCGGTAAATCGACCTAACGGGTAAACCGCGGTTATGGCTTCCCCCCCAAGGGGAAGGCTTTTTCGGCAAAAACCGTATTTTCCGGCAAAACTGAGTTTGTCTATTGCAATTTGCCCCGTGCGTATACTATAATCAGTATACAACGCAAAAATGTGCTGTGACCGTGCGATTTACGAAGGAAGATGGTGTTGAACTGTGCCCCTGAAACCAAGGATCCTGATTGCCGACGACTCCGCTATGAACCGTGCCATTCTGGTGGAAATGCTGGGCGACGGCTATGATATCCTGGAGGCAGAAAACGGTCGTGAGGCCGTGCAAATTTTGCAGGGCGGGTCGGAGATCGATCTGCTGCTGCTGGATATCACGATGCCCGAAATGGACGGCTTTGAAGTGCTGGAGCAGATGAAACGCTGCGGCTGGATCAAGGAAGTGCCGGTCATTATGATTTCGGCCGAAAACGACTCGGCTTATGTGGAGCGCGCCTACGACATGGGCGCGACCGACTTTATCGGCCGCCCGTTTGATATGGCCGTCGTGCGCCGCCGCGTCACCAACACGCTGATGCTGTACACCAAGCAAAAACAGCTGGTCGGTCTGGTCGCCAAGCAGGTGTACGAAAACCAAAAAAGCAACAACCTGATGATCAGCATCCTGAGCCATATCGTTGAGTTCCGCAACGGCGAAAGCGGACAGCACGTTCTGCACATACGCACCGCCACCCAGCTGATTTTGAACCATCTGATCCAGAAAACCGACAAGTACCGCCTGTCGGCGGCGGATGTCGCCATGATCGGCACGGCGTCCTCACTGCATGATATCGGCAAGATCAATATCCCTGAGGAGATCCTCAACAAGCCGGGCCGCCTGACCAAAGAAGAATTTGACATCATGAAAACGCACACCACCATCGGTGCGCATATTCTGGAAAACCTGCCCTTCCAGCAAAAGGAACCGCTGGTCGAGGTCAGCTACCAGATCTGCCGCTGGCATCACGAGCGCTGGGACGGCCGCGGTTACCCCGATGGGCTGAAGGGTGAGGAAATACCCATCGCGGCGCAGGTGGTGGCCCTGGCCGATGTCTACGACGCGCTGACCAGCGAGCGCTGCTACAAAAAAGCCTTTGACCACGAAACCGCCGTAAAGATGATCCTGAACGGAGAGTGCGGTGCCTTTAACCCGCTGCTGATGGAGTGCCTGACCGAGCTGTCGGACGCGCTGCACAAGGCCCTGACTGACAACGAGTCCGCCACACAGCACGATCTGGGCGTGAATACGCGCAAAATTGCCGAGGCGCTGCTGCACGAAAACGCCCTGCCCGAAACAACGCGGCTGGAGGATATCCTGCAGATCGACCAAACAAAAAAAGACTTCTTTACCCAATACACCCCCGGCCTGCAGGTGGACTATGACGAAGCCGCCGACGTGGCTACCGTGTCGCAGTGGGGCGTAAAAAACCTGCACTGTGCGCGCACCATGTCGGGCCGGCAGGCGCTGCAGAATCTCTTTGTGTCCGAAAACGACCGCCGCGCCCTGCTCAAGGCCGTGGCTGCCGCCGACCCCGAACACCCCGACACGGCTGTCACGGCTATGGTGTCGGTCAACGGGCTGCTGCGCTGGTATAAGATGCATATCCGCACACTGTGGCTGCACGAGGATACCCCCACCCGCGTGGGTCTTGTTATGCTGGCCGAGGATGTGCACGAAAACACCCTGAAGGATATCCCCATGGTGCCCAAGGACGGCATCATTACGACCGCCGCCGGAATGGCCGGCATGATGCGCCTTTTGCGGAACATCTTTGACGTTGTGCGTCTGGTGGATGTCGGCAATACCTGCGTGGTGCATCTGGACGAGGACGTTGACACCGTAGACTGCGACCACCCCTGCTACGCCGTGTGGAACCGCGCAAAACGCTGCGAAAACTGCGTGTCCCTCAAGGCGTTTACCCAAAAGACCCAGCTCGCTAAAATCGAGTTCATCGGCGAGGACGCCTATCAGGTCATCTCCAAATATGTGGAGGTCGAGGGCCGCGCCTGTGTGCTGGAGCTGGTGGTCAAGCTGCGCAAGGACATGCCGCTGTCTTTCCATGGGCGGGATCACCTGGTGCGCTCGCTGCAGCAGTATTCGCAGGAGCTGTATCTGGACGCCCTGACCGGCGCGTATAACCGCCGCTATTACGAGGAGCGTTTCTGTGAGCATGACCGTGCCGACGGTGTGGCGATTATCGACGTCGACCATTTCAAGGAGATCAATGACACCTACGGCCACCCGGCGGGCGATGCCGCGCTGCGCGCCATTGTAAAGGCCATTGTGGGCTGCATACGCGGCAGCGATATTCTGATACGCTACGGCGGCGACGAATTTTTGCTGGTGTTCCCCGAAATCCCCGAAAACATCTTCCATCAGCGCTTGCAGGACATCAGCCGCGCCGTGGCCGATGCCGCCGTGCCCGAACATCCCGACATAAAACTGAGCGTCAGCGTGGGCGGCGTGTACCGCATGACCCCGCTGAGCCACGCCGTCTACCACGCCGATCTGCTGATGTACCGCGCCAAAAAGGAAAAGCACCACATGATGCTGCACAACCACGAGCATGACCGATCCATGCCGGATTGATGGGGAACTGCTGTACTTTCTTTGGACGCCCAAAGAAAGTACCAAAGAAAGGCGCCGCTACTTCCGAGGCGCGGGGCACGGCCAGGGGGCTGCGGGGTTGCGAGCGTGGGACCCCGGCTGAGCGTGCGAAGCCGGGGAG
>USNZ01000209.1 GCA_900556255.1 uncultured Oscillospiraceae bacterium | reverse complement strand
CGCCGCCGTCAAGGCCAAGGGCCTGCAGCGCACCGAGGGCAAGGAATACGTCGTGCAGGACGGCGATGTGATCGAGTTTTTGTTTAATGTATAACAAGGAGACCGCGATGAAGTTTGGAATTATGGGCGCTATGCCCGATGAGGTCGACCAGCTGTGTGCCCGCCTGACCGACGTGACCAAAGAGACCTACGCCGGGGTCGAGTACCACTGCGGCACCCTGCAGGGCAAGCAGGTCGTCGTTTGCTGCGCGGGTATGGGCAAGGCCAACGCCGCTGCCACCGTGCAGGTGCTGTGCACGAAATACGGCATTGACAAGCTGATTTTCAGCGGCATTGCCGGCAACATGACCAGCAAGATCGGCATCGGTGATGTCTGTGTAGGCGAAACCGTCGTTTACCACGACGCCGAGCTGAGCATGATTGCCCAGAGCGCCCCCTTTACCACCGAATATCACGGTGATCCCGCCCTGGTCAAGGCCGCGCTGGATGCCTGCGGTGCCTGCGGCGTAAAGGCGATTGCGGGCAAGATTGCCACCGGCGACACCTTTGTGGGTGACGCCGCCACCAAAAAAAGCATTGAGGAAAAATGCCACCCCGACTGCGTTGAGATGGAAGGCGCTGCCGTGAGCCAGATCGCTGCCCGCAACGAGGTGCCCTGCGTGGTTCTGCGCGCCATGAGCGACAACGCCGACGAGAGTGGCTACGAGGTGCTGGTGGTCAAGCAGTTCAGCATTACCGAGTACATCAAAACCGCCACCGAAATCGTGGCGCATATGATCGAGAGTCTGTAAGTTTCCTTTCGGCAAAACGAACAGCGGCAGCCCGACGGGCTGCCGCTGTTATTGTTTGCCGCTTACACAAATTCGCGCCACGTCTGCTCGGCGTGGGTCTGCATGTCGCAAAGCTCACGATTCAGCTGCTGCGCGCCGGGGCTGGCGGTGGGGTAGTCTTTTTCGGCGCGCTTGCAGTCCAACACACCCTGACCGCTGCCCTCGGCCAGCATGGTGGCCAGGTTGCGGGTGGATTTATCCAGCATGGTGCGGCTGCGTATGCCCATGCTGACCCCCATTTTGGCGGCGGCGCTCTGCCCTGTCGCCTGTACGCCCAGCGCCGCCAATGCCGTATGTGCCTGCTGGTTCAGGCGGCGATACTCATTTTTTTGGCGCATCATCTCGTTTTTTAAGCGCTGATCGCGGGTAAGCCCCATCATTTCGTCCAGCGTGTTTTTGCCCATCTCGGTGTTCTGCACGATCTCCTGCAGCATTTTTTCGTTGTCCGATTGCATAGTAAAATCCCCCTTGTGTACGGTTGGCGTTTGCGGTCAACCTTAGTATGTACACAGGGGGGATTTTTATGCGGATCTTACAGGCGGCTCTGCGCCAGAGAGAGCATCATATCCCAGGACGAAGTCTCGCCCCATTCGGCAGATGCCATCTCGGTGGTAAAGCTGCCGCGGCGGGACAGGCTGATGCTGTACTCCTTGTTGGCCTCGTTCATGGCGGTGCGCAGGGTTTGCAGCATGGCGGCAGCGGGGCTGCCCACGGTCACAACAGCAAACAGGCCGTCCTCCAACCGAGCCAACACGGCCTTGTGGGGGTCGGTGCCCACGTTGAGCAGCAGCAGACCGGCAGCCATATTCAGCACACTTCCGGCGGCGGCCAGGGATTCCTTCTCGCGGATAGCCCAATACTCGTTCACGCGCACCAGAACCACGCCGACAGGCTGACCCTGACGGGCGGCTTTTTCGGCATAGCGGCGATATTCCCCGTTGATGTAGCGGGCATTGAAAGCGCCCGTCGCGTAGTCGCGGCGCAGTTCCTCCTGCACCTGGGTCAGGGCGCGGGCCAGCGAGTTTTCGGCACCCACGGTGCGGGCCAGCTCACGCGGGGTCTGGCAGTAAAGTTCGGCCACATAGGGGCAGCCGTCCACCGTAATGGCCTGGCAAAGCACCAGTTCGGGGCCGTTTTCCCCGACCGTCAGGTCAATGCCGCGGCCTGTTTTGTCCATAGCGGGCAATTTTTCCACCGGGCCGGTGGGCTGCAGTGTTGCGGGATCCAGCGCGACATTGCGGCGCGGATCCACCAGCACGGCCTTGCCGAAAAGCTGCTCCAAGGCAGCAAACTGCATGGCCAATTCCTGCGCGGTATACTGTAATTTCATCTTGCGGTTTCCTCGTTCTGCCGGACACGGCAGCGTCATGCGTTTCCTGTTACACGGTATAGTTTATTTTACCACAAAGAAAAAAATTTTCCTATTCTTGCCTTGCACAAAGAAACGCTGTCGGGAAACGTTTCCCTTGGAAATTTACACAAAATTTGTACTCAATCCTTATGCCTCGGCGCGGAAATACCGTGCGCACAGTGCGCGGATCTCCTTGGCCAGGGTCGGGGTCACGGCCGACTCGGCCACGCGCCAGCACCAGTTGCCCTGCGCCTTGCCGGGGGTGTTCATGCGGGAGGCGGCGGGTTCTTCCAGCCAGTCGGCCAGCGGCACAATGGCCAGCACCGCCGGGCTTGCCAGCACGCCGCGCAAAAGACCGCGCAGCTCCCCTTCCTTCTTGGTCAGCGCAAAATAGGCGCGCGCCTGCTTTTGCCCCGCCGCGTCCAGCTCACTGTCAAACCAGCCCTTGAGGGTGTTGTTGTCGTGTGTACCGGGGTAGGCCACGCAGTTGCGCGGGTAGTTGTGGGGCAAATCGACGCTGTCCTCCCCCGTAAAGGCAAATTGCAGCACCTTCATGCCGGGGAAGCCGCTTTCTGCCAGCAGCAGACGAACCGAGTCAAACATCTCGCCCAGGTCCTCGGCCACGATGGGCAGATCGCCCAGGGCGGTGTGCAGCATACGGAACAGATCCATGCCAGGGCCTTTTTCCCAGCGGCCGTTGCGGGCGGTCACCTCGCCGGCTGG
>USNZ01000208.1 GCA_900556255.1 uncultured Oscillospiraceae bacterium | reverse complement strand
GCATTTTGGCAACGCAGATGCCGTGCCGCAGCCGCCGGAACGGTGCTTAAGCCGTAAGGCGGGAATTGTGCGGTGTTGCCTTTAATCTGCGCTGTGCGCAGGGTGTTCTTTCGGTGTATAAGGGTAGCACATTTTTCGATGAAATGCAAGTTTTTCGCCAAAAGACGTGAGTTCTTGACAATTTTGCCCACAAATCGCTCGTTTATTTGGCGGTATTGTACCGCATTTTCCCGCATATCATGCGGCAAGGAGGTGTGCCCATGAAGCTGTTTTTTACCAAAATGCAGGGCGCGGGCAACGATTATCTGTTTGTGGACTGCCGCAAGACCGGCTGCCTGCCCCATGCGGCAGCCCTCAGCGCAGCGCTGTCCCGCCCGCATTACGGCGTGGGCGCGGACGGGCTGGTGTGCATCTGCCCGCCCGTGCTGCCGGGGGGCGATGCCTGTATGCGAATGTTCAACGCCGACGGCACCGAGGGCACCATGTGCGGCAACGGTGTGCGCTGCGTGGCTGAATATTTATACACCCACGGATCACACCGCGCGGTACTGAAAATCGACACCCCGCACGCCGGGCAGCGCACTTTGCGCCGTGTGGGTGCCGGGCGCTGGCAGGCAGATATGGGGCGGTTTTCACTGTTTGCCCCCGCCCTGCCGGGTGCCAGGGCAGGCAGGGCCGAGCTTTGCGCTGCCGAGCACAGCTGGCAGGTGCAGTGCATCAGCATCGGCAACCCGCACTGCGTTGTCCCCTGCCCCGACGGCCTGCCCACCGCCGCCCAGCTGGCGCGCCGGGGCGCGGCCCTGGCCGAGCACCCTGCGTTTTTGTGCGGTGCCAACGTAGAATTTGTGCATGCCGTCAGCTCGGCGTGCCTTGCCGTCAGCGTGTGGGAGCGCGGCAGCGGCGCCACACTGGCCTGCGGCACAGGGGCCTGTGCGGCGGCTGTGGCGATGGTCCTGCAGGGGGTCTGCCGACGCTGCACCCCCATTGAGGTGCAGCTGCCGGGCGGCGTCTTGACCGTGTGTGTTTCCCCCGACGACACCGTGCAGCTGACCGGCGACGCCGTGACGGTATTTACCGGCGAGGTGGACGTATAAAATTTCGTTTTCCCATTGCATATAGGGGCAAGTTGTGGTAAATTAGGTATATAGTAAGGTAGTATAAGGGGGAAGAATATGCAACTCAATCCGCATTATGCAGAGCTGAACGAAAGTTATCTTTTCAGCACCATCGCCCACAAGGTGGCCGACTACCAGCAGGCACACCCGCAGGCCGATATCATCCGCCTGGGCATCGGTGACGTCACGCTGCCGCTGGCCGCCTCTGTCACCAAGGCCATGCACGAAGCCGTCGAGGAACAGGCACATAAAGAGACCTTCCACGGCTACATCCCCAGCGAGCAGGGCTACGGCTTTCTGCGCGAGGCGATCCGCGATTACTACGCCGACCACGGCGTGACGCTGGATCTGTCGGAGATTTTTATCTCTGACGGTGCCAAGAGCGACTTGGGCAACCTGCTGGACCTGTTCAGCCAAGACAACACCGTGCTGGTGCCCGACCCCGTCTACCCCGTGTATGTGGACGACAACGTGATGGCCGGCCGCAAAATTCTGTACATGCCCGCCAACGCCGAAAACAATTTTCTGCCCATGCCGGACGAGGTTCCCCACGCGGACATCGTCTACCTGTGCAGCCCCAACAACCCCACCGGCGCCACCTACACCGTCGAGCAGCTGAAGGCGTGGGTCAACTGGGCCAAGGCAAATGACGCACTGATTTTGTTTGACGCCGCCTATGAGTGCTTTGTCACCGAGCCGGGCCTGGCGCGCAGCATCTATGAGGTCGAGGGCGCCAAGGAGGTTGCCGTCGAGGTGTGCAGCTTCTCCAAAATTGCCGGCTTCACCGGCACCCGCTGCGGCTACACCGTCGTGCCGCAGGCCATTCGGCAGGGCGATTTGAGCCTGAACAAGATGTGGCTGCGCCGCCAGACGACCAAGTTCAACGGTGTTGCCTATGTGGTGCAGCGCGGCGCTGCCGCCGTCTTTACGCCGGAGGGTATGCGCGAGATCCGCGAAAACCTGGACTACTACCGCAAAAACGCGGCGGTCATTGCGCAGGCGCTGGACGAGATGGGCATCTGGTATTGCGGCGGCAAAAACAGCCCCTACATCTGGCTGCGCTGCCCCAACCAAATGGATAGCTGGGCATTTTTTGACTGGCTGCTGGAGAACGCCAACGTCGTGGGCACCCCCGGCGAAGGGTTCGGCGCCTGCGGGCAGGGATATTTCCGCCTGACGGCGTTCGGCGACGCAGACCGCACCAAGGAGGCCGCCCAACGCATAAAAGCCGCTTTGGCAAAACTGTAAACAGGAGGTAAATCTTATGCAACCCAACGAAGAAATCATGAATTTCTTGAAAGAAAACCCCACTTTTTACCTCGCCACGGTAGACGGGTATCTGCCCCGCGTGCGTCCCATCGGCTTTGCGATGTGGTATAACGGCTATCTGTGCATCGCCCTGGGCAAACACAAGGCTGCCTACAAGCAGCTGCTGGACAACACCAACCTGGAAATTTGCGCCGCCAACGACCGCGGCGAGTGGCTGCGCATCCAAGGCACCGCCAACTTTGACAACACCCCCGAAGCACAGCAGGCCGCCTTTAAGGCCATGCCGCAGCTGGCAGACCTGTACAACGAGGAAACCGGCAACAAGCTGGGCATTGTATACTTAGACCACCTGTCCGCCAAGCTGTTCTCGATGTCGGGTGCCGTCAAGGATATCATGAGCTATTAACCGCATAATATCAGCAGCCCCCGAAGGCGTTTCCTGCCTTCGGGGGCTTTTTGCCGCGCAAAAAAGATGAGAATGTTTTTGTTTTCTCTTTCTTTGTTTTCTTCGCGTCTACGCTTTTATTGTATGATTTTCGT
>USNZ01000207.1 GCA_900556255.1 uncultured Oscillospiraceae bacterium | reverse complement strand
TGCTGCTTTCCATGCCAATGCGCTCGCACAGGCCCTTGCACAGCACCTTCTCGCCGTCCATATCGATCAGCTGATACTTCAGGGAAGAAGAACCGCAGTTAATAACCAGAACTTTCATCTGTGTTGCCTCCTGAAAATTTTTGTACCATCCGCAGCCTGAAAAAACCTGCGGACAGAATTTTACAGATTCCTATGTTTATTATATAATAGGGATGGCGGCTTTTCAAGGCGCAACCCGGGCAAAGCGGTAAAACTTGTGTACAAGGTTTTTGTACATCCTGCCCACAAATCCCGGAGACGGCAGGATTTTTCTGTATATCCGATATAAATTTAACAATCTTTTGGCGAAAAGGAGCAGTTCCATGAAGTTTGCAGGCATCATTGCGGAGTACGACCCCTTCCACAACGGCCACGCATGGCAGCTGGCGCAGGCGCGGGCACTGGGGGCGCAGCGGGTGGCTGTAGCCATGAGCTGCGGGCTTACCCAGCGGGGTGCGCTGCCGCTTTTGCCGGAGACGGTGCGGGTGCAGGCGGCGCTGGCCTGCGGGGCAGACCTTGTGTTTGCTCTGCCCGCGCCCTGCGCCTGCGCCGGTGCCGAGGCCTTTGCCCGGGCGGGGGTGCGCATTCTGGCAGCTGCCGGGTGCGATGCGCTGATCTTTGGAGCAGAGACCCCTGACACCGCTCTGCTGCAAAAAGCCGCCCGGGTGCTGTGCAGCGAGGACTACCGTGCTGAACTCAGGCAGCAGCTTGCCGCCGGGGCACGCAGCTTTGCCGCCGCCCGGCAGGCGGCGGTGCAGACGCTGTGCCCGGGGTCGGACATTGCCGCCTTGCTGGACAAGCCCAACAATAATCTTGCCGTAGAGTATTGTAAAGCCATCATAGAACAAAATGTAGAAATGCAGCCCATCGCCCTGCCCCGGCAGGGGGCAGACCATGGGCAGGCGCTGACCGAAAGCACTCACGCAGCCTTTGCCAGCGCCAGCGCCCTGCGGACGCTCTGGGCGGAGAACGGCGCGGCGGCACTGGCGCCCTATGTGCCGGAAAAGGCACTAAAATTGTATATACAAGCGGAATATAACGGAAAGTATACAAATTTTGCGGTCATGGGGCACTGCGAGCTGGCGCTGTTGCGAGCAGCCTGCGCAGAGCAAGCTCCCTTTGCCGCGGTGCGCGGAGTATCCGAGGGCTTGGAGCACCGGCTGGAAAACGCCGTGCGGGAGACCGCAAGCCTGCCCGCTTTGCTGGATGCCCTGACCACCGTGCGCTACCCCCGGGCACGGATGCGGCGGCTGGCGATGGATGCGGCGCTGGGCTACACCGCCCAGACCCCGGCGCTGCCGCCCTATCTGCACCTGCTGGGCGCGCGCAAGGAAGCGTTGCCCCTGCCCGGAGAGACGGCGCTGCCGCTGTCCCACTCGCTGGCGCGGCTTGCGCGGGAAAACGAGACCTGCGCCCAAATGGCTGCTGCTCAGAGCAGGGCCAGCGACCTTGGTGCGCTGTGCCGGGCAAAACCGGAGCCGATGGGCGGGATATATCGTCAAAAAATTATCTTTTTGACGAATTGACAAAAAATAACGTGAAAAATTTTATATTGTGCCCTCTTGTATCCGGCGCGGTTCGGGTGTATGATTAAAGCAATGCAATGTTGGATACAACAAGCTTGTAAAAAACGACTGTCCCCGCAGGGGAAACACAAGGAGGAACCCATGGCACTTCATGTTCTGGACGAAGCCAACCGCTGCCTCGGCTGCAAAAAGCCGATGTGTCAGGAGGGCTGCCCCATCCACACCAATATCCCGGAGGTCATCCGTCTGCTCAAGGCAAACCAGATGGACGCTGCAGGCCGGATGCTGTTTGAAAACAATCCCCTGACTACTGTATGCAGTCTGGTGTGCAACCACGAAAAGCAGTGCGAGGGCCACTGCATCCGCAACCGGATGCCCAGCCACGACCCGGTGCACTTTTCCATCATCGAGGACTATATCTCCACCACCTACGCCAACAAGATGACCGCAGGCCCTGCCCCGAAAAACGGCATGAAGGCCGCTGTGGTGGGCTCCGGCCCGGCAGGCCTGACCATTGCGGTGCTGCTGGCGCGCTGGGGCTACGATGTGACCATCTTTGACGCCCGGGATAAGATCGGCGGCGTGATGCGCTACGGCATCCCCAACTACCGCCTGCCGGACAGCGTGCTGGACGATTTCCAGTACCGCCATCTGGAGCTGAAGGGCATCAAGGTGCGCCCCAACACCACCATCGGCAAGACCATCACCATCGACGACCTGTTCCGCGACGGCTACAAGAGCGTGTTCATCGGTGCCGGTCTGTGGAAGGCCAACGCCATGCACATCAAGGGCGAAAGCCTTGGCAACGTGGCCTTTGGCATCGACTATCTGGCAAACTCCAAGGCTTTCCGTCTGGGCGATGACGTGGCTGTCATCGGCGTGGGCAACTCCGCCATGGACTGCGCCCGCACCGCTATCCGCAACGGTGCCCGCCATGTTACCTGCTACGCCCGCCGGGACGAAAGCTGCATCAGCGCTTCCGAGTACGAGGTCAGCTACGCCAAGCTGGAGGGCGTGGGCTTCCGCTTCTGCAAGGCACCGGTGGAGATCCGGGAAAACGGCCTGATCTGCCGCGACACCGTCAAAGGCGAGGACGGCAAGTTCACGCAGGTGGAGGGCAGCGAAACTCTGTACCCCCACACCGGCGTCATCGTGTCGGTCAGTCAGGGCTCTGAGAGCAACCTCGTCAAGACCACGACCGGCATCGAGACCAACCAGAAGGGTCTGCTGAGCGTCAGCGAGGACGGCCGCACCACCCGCGAGGGCGTGTTTGCCGGCGGCGACGCCGTCATGGGCGCACGCACCGTGGTGGAGGCTGTGGCCGTTGCCAAGAAGGTGGCTGTCGCCATGGATGAGTATA
>USNZ01000206.1 GCA_900556255.1 uncultured Oscillospiraceae bacterium | reverse complement strand
ATCGCCGGCCTCGATCATCTGGGCAGCCATGTTGACGCGGTTCAGGCCGGAACCGCAAACGACGTTGACGGTGACGGCGGGAACTTCGATGGGCAGGCCGGCTTTCAGGGAAGCCTGGCGGGCAACGTTCTGGCCCAGACCGGCCTGGATGACGCAGCCCATGTAGACATGGTCGACCTGCTCCGGCTTGACATTGGCGCGGTTCAGAGCCTCTTTGATGACGATGGAGCCCAGCTCAGCAGCGGGGACATTGGCGAGGGTGCCGCCGAACTTGCCAATGGCAGTACGGCAGGCGCTGGCGATGACGATCTTTTTCATAATAATAGCCTCCTGATAAATGTGTTTGGATAGCTTTGCGTAACATATGTATCTTCAGACCTTGAAAAAATTCCAAGGCCGGAATGCGAATTACAGCTGCCCGGCTTTGCGCTTGGCGACCAGGGCTTTTTCGACGTTGGCGGGCACAAAACGGGAAACATCCTGCCCGTAGTGCGCGGCCTCCCGCACGATGGTACTGGAAAGGTAGCTCCATTTGATGGCCGTGGCAAGGAAAACGGTCTCGATCTCGGGCATCATGGCGTAGTTGGTGTGCGCGAGCTGGATCTCGTTTTCAAAGTCGGTCACGGCGCGCAAACCGCGCACCATGACGGTAGCGCCCTTCTGCTTGGCGAAGCTGACGGTCAGGCCGTTGAAGGAGTCGATCTCGACATTGGGGATATCCCTGCAGGCCTCCCTGAGCATGGCGACCCGTTCTTCCACGGTGAAAAGCGGGTTCTTGGCGCTGTTGATCAGCACCGCAACGATCACCTTGTCGAACATGCGGCTGGAGCGCTTGATAATATCCAGATGCCCGCGGGTGACGGGGTCAAAACTGCCGGGATACATGGCAACGGTCATAGACTGTGGGTCCTTTCGGGGGCCTGGCTGTTAAAAATGTAACAAGTTTTGGCCAAAGTTCAGGCACCGCCGCAAAACCGGCTTTCGGGGGTTGGGGGCCAACCACGCAAGGTCAGGTGTGCAAAGGTGCCAGGGCGTACTACTAACGCTGATATAGTTTTACCATATTGTCAAAGTTTTGTCAATGGATAACAGATTAAAACTTTGTCAATTTTTTGGAAATTTCGCAGCTGCTACCTATTATAATAGGCAAATAGACAAAAATAGGCAAATAGACAAAGAATTCCGGTTCGAAGTTCCTGAGCGTTGTTGCCTTGGGGCGGCGGGGCAGCCCCTGCCCTGCCGCGCGGAATTTTCCAAATAGTACACTGTACAAAGATTTTTGCCCGTAGGACTTGCTTTTTTGCGGCAGATATGGTATAGTTTCATTGTTCGATGATGTTTATTTGGAAAGTGGGCCGCAAGGTCCGCTTTCTTTTTATGATAGGAGCATTTTGTATGGCAAAACAGCAAAACGCCGGCGGTGCCGCCAAAACGGTGGAAACCCTGGTTCGCCCCACGGTGGAGGGCATGGGTCTGCGCCTGTGGGACGTCCGCTTTGAAAAAGAAGGCCCGGACTGGTTCCTGCGCGTGCTGATCGACCGCGACGAACCCCTGGATACCGACACCTGCGAAGCCGTGTCCCGCGCCATCGATCCCCTGCTGGATGAGGCCGACCCCATTGAGCAGAGCTATTATCTGGAGGTCGGCAGCCCCGGTCTGGGCCGCCGCCTGACCCGCCCCGAGCATTACGAGGCACTGCGCGGGCAGAAATGCGCGGCGCATCTCATCCGCCCCGATGAGGCCGGCCGCCGCGATGTGGCAGGCATCCTGCAGGGACTGGACGCCGAGGGCAACGTCACCCTGACCGACGGCAGCGAAAGCTACACCTTCCCTGTCAAAATGGCGGGATATGTAAAACTTTGCGACGACGAAAATCTGTTTGATTGATCCGCAACGATATAGAATTGGGAGGAAACCGAAAAATGGCTACTGCAAACAACGAATTCTTTGAGGCCCTTGCCGCACTGGAAAAAGAGCGCGGCCTGCCGGAGGATTATCTGGTAGAGAAAATCAAGGCTGCCATCGTCATTGCCGTAAAAAAGGACTATGAGGTCGAGGACGACAACGTCGTTGTGGACATTGACCCCGAAATCGGCGCGTTCCGTGCCAGCCTGCTGCGCGACATCGTGGAGGAGGTCGAGAACCCCCACACGCAGATCAGCCTCGAGGACGCCCAGAAGGTGCGCAAGAGCTACAAGGTCGGTCAGCGTATGGTCACCCCGCTGAAAACCAAGGAGTTCGGACGCATCGCCGCCCAGACCGCCAAGCACGTTATCCGTCAGGGTCTGCGCGAGGGTGAGCGCAGCCTGCAGTGCAGCGAGATGCAGTCCCGCGCACATGAGTTGATCGCCGCCACCGTCACCGCCGTCAACCCCGAAAACGGCAGCATCGTGCTGGATCTGGGCAAGGGCGGCAGCGCGGTTCTGCCCCGCAACGAGCAGGTCCCCGGCGAGAGCTTCCGCGAGGGTCAGTCCGTGCAGGTGTATGTGGTCGATGTGCTGGCTACCGAGCGCGGTCCCCGCGTGACCATCAGCCGCACCCACCCGGGTCTTGTCAAGCGCATGTTTGAGCTGGAAGTGCCCGAGATCTACGACGGCACCGTGGAGATCAAGGCCATCGCACGCGAGGCCGGCGCCCGCACCAAGCTGGCTGTCTGGAGCAAAAACCCCGACGTTGACCCCGTCGGCGCCTGCATCGGTGCCCGCGGCGTGCGCGTAGAGAAGATCGTGCAGGAGCTGGGCGGCGAGAAGATCGACGTCATCCGCTGGAGCGAGGACATCACCGAGTTCATCTCTGCCGCCCTGTCCCCGGCCAAGGTCGTCAAGGTCGAGCTGCTGCCCGGCGAGACCAAGAGCTGCCGCGTGACCGTGCCCGACCACCAGTTGAGCCTGGCCATCGGCAACAAGGGCCAGAATGTGCGCCTGTGCGCCCACCTGACCGGCTATAATATTG
>USNZ01000205.1 GCA_900556255.1 uncultured Oscillospiraceae bacterium | reverse complement strand
GCCCGCGCCCGCCGCTGGAACGCCGTCGCCGTCGAAACCGCCCAAGGCGGCAGGGTCGAGCAGGTGCGGCTGGAACTGGGCGGTGCGCTGACCGTGTGCGGCACACGCACCCTTCTGCACCGCCGTCAAGGCTCTTATGAGCTGACCGCCGCCTACTGCGGCAGCGGCAAACAGCTGCTGGATTTCAACGATGTCAGCGTACACACCGCCAAGGACACCGTTTGCGAGATGCACACCGCCGGTGTGCTGGCGGGCGAGGCGGATAAAATTCTGCGCGGAACCGTGGATTTTAAGCGCGGCGCCGTGAACGGCATCGGCCACGAAAGCGAGGACGTGCTCCTGTTCAGCCCGCATGTGCGCAACCGCACCGCGCCGCTGATCCTCTGCGGCGAAGAACGGGTCGAGGGGCAGCACGCCGCCAGCGTGGGGCGCTTGGACGACGCCAAACTGTATTATCTGCGCTCGCGCGGGCTGAGCGCCGCACAGGCGCGCCGCCTGATGGTGGACGCCCGCTTTGCCCCCGCCATTGAAAAACTGCCCGACGAGGCACTGCGGCAGGAGGTACGCCACTTTGTGGCAGAAAGGCTGGATGCGTATGAACCCTTGGATCGCTGATTTTCCGATTTTGGCGGCGGATGAAAACGGCAATCGCCTTGTCTATCTGGACAGCGCCGCCACCACCCAGCACCCCACCCAGGTGCTGGACGCCGTGGCAGACTACTACCGCCGCGACAACGCCAACCCCCACCGCGGCGTGTATGAGCTGGCGATGCGCGCCACCGACGCGCACGAAAATGCACGCCATACCGTGGCAAAATTCTTTGGCGCGCAGGACGACGAGATCGTCTTTACCCAAAACACCACCGAATCGCTCAATCTGGTGGCCTACAGCTACGGGCTGCATTTTCTGCACGCGGGGGATGAGATCGTCCTCTCTGTGGCGGAGCATCACTCCAATCTGGTGCCGTGGCAGCGGGTCGCCGCCGCCACCGGGGCAAAGCTTGTGTATCTGTACCCCGACGAGGGCGGACACCTGACCGAGCAGGAGCTGGACGAAAAAATTACCGACCGCACAAAGCTTGTCGCTGTGGCGATGGTTTCCAATGTGCTGGGGCTGCGTGTCCCCGTGGAAAGCATCGTGCGTCGCGCCCACGCCGTGGGGGCGGTGGTCGTGCTGGACTGCGCCCAAAGCGCACCGCACGTCCCCGTGGACGTCAAGGCGCTGGACGTGGATTTTGCCGCCTGCTCGGCCCACAAGCTGTACGCGCCCATGGGCGTAGGGGCGCTGTACGCCAAGCGGGAACTTTTGGACAAAATGCCCCCGTTTTTAAGCGGCGGCGATATGATTGCCGCCGTACACGAGCAGACGGCCACCTACGCCGAAGGTCCCCGCAAGTTTGAGGCGGGCACCCGCAATGTGGGCGGCGAGGTCGGCTTTGCCGCCGCGCTGGACTACATGACCGCCATCGGCTGGCAGACCCTGCAGCAGCACGAACACGCCCTGCTCAAGCAAATGCTGGACGGTATGCGTGCCATGCCGTGGCTGACCGTCTACGGCGAACCGACTGCCGATGCCCGCTGCGGCGTGGTCAGCTTCAACGTGCGGGACGTACACCCCCACGACGTCGCCACCATTCTGGATGCGGGCGGCGTGGCGGTTCGTGCGGGGCATCACTGCGCCCAGCCGCTTATGGAATACCTCGGCATTGGCAGCTGCTGCCGCGCCAGCGTTGCCCTGTACAACACCCCGCAGGACATTGACGCCCTGCTGCAAAATCTGGAAAACGTCAGAAAGGTGATGGGCTTGTGAACCTGAACGAACTGTACACCCAAATTATAACCGAAAACAGCCGCAGCACCGCCAACCGCCACCCCGTGGCGGGGGCAACCCACAGCCTGGAGGGGGTCAACCCCAGCTGCGGCGATGATATCACCCTGCAATTGCGCATTGCCGACGGCGTCATTCAGGACGCAGGGTTTATCGGCAGCGGCTGCGCCATCTCGCAGGCGTCGGCATCGCTGATGATCGACCTTGTCAAGGGGCGCAAGGTGACCGACGCCAAGCGGCTGATCGGGCTGTATTTCCAAATGATAAAAGGCAAAATCACCCCGCAGGAGCTTGACGAGTTGGAGGATGCCGCCGCCTTGCAGGGCATCGCCCATGTGCCCGCCCGCGTAAAATGCGCCGTATTGGCATGGCACACCTTGGAGGAAGTTCTGGATAAAGCCTCCTGACAGAACAAAAGCAGCCGTGTCAAAAACCATATTCCCAATTTATGGAATGTGTAGGGGCGACCATTGGTCGCCCGCCGCAGCCGCCCCGATAATGCGGTGCAACGGGTAAACCGCACGGGCGAGCAATGCTCGCCCCTACAAAAGTTTTTCGACAACGCAAAAAGCAGCCGTGTCGGCAAAGCCGACACGGCTGCTTTGTTTTATCTATATCAAAAATAGCACTTAATTTGAAAACGATCTTCCTGCTTGTTTTCCTGCACGACCAGCTTTTCGTGGTTAAAGTCAAACTTCACCGCCTTGCAGTCCTCCAGATTGCGGGTCAGGCGCAGCAGCTGATCCACCCGCTTTTCCTCGTCCTTGGTGTAAAACAGGTAGCTGGCGCCCTGTTTGCGGGCGCGCCCTGTGCGGCCGATGCGGTGGGTGTAATGCTCGTTTTCGTCGGGTACGTCGTAGTTGATCACGGCGTCCACATCCGAAACATCAATGCCGCGTGCCGCCACGTCGGTGGCAACCAGCACATCGATTTCACCCGCCTTAAAGCGGGTCATAATGCGGTTGCGCTCTGCCTGCGACAAATCGCCGTGCAGACAGTCCACATTAAAATTCAGCCGTGCCAGCTGGTTGGCCAGCATCCCTGTGTTGTACTTGGTGTTGCAGAAGATCATCACCCGCTTGTACCCTTCGCTGATAATGATCTGCGCGGCGTCCGCCAGCTTGTCGCGGCCGGTGGTCAGCAGCTTGTACTGGGCAATTTTGGGGCTGG
>USNZ01000204.1 GCA_900556255.1 uncultured Oscillospiraceae bacterium | reverse complement strand
CAATGTGGATATAACTGTCGGCTTTTTTGTGGGACAAAAGAACTACCGTCTCCACGTGCTTTGTCCGGGGGAACAAATCCACAGGCTGTACACGCTGCGGCGCGTACCCGTGGTCAGCCAGCCAGCGGGTGTCGCGGGCGGCGGTGGCGGCATTGCAGCTGACCATCACTACCGTGCGGGGGGCCATCTCCACAATGGCGGTCAGGGTTGCCTCATCGCAGCCCTTGCGGGGCGGATCCACCACAATAACATCCGGGTGCTGCCCTTCGGCGGCAAGGGCGGCTGCCGCCTGCCCGGCGTCCTGACAGCGGAAATCCGCCTTGTCGGGTGTAAGCCCCAGCCGTGCCGCGGTTTCCTTGGCGCCCTCCACGGCCTGGGGCACGACCTCGACGCCCAGCAGACGGCCGCAATCCGGCAGCATCGAAAGCCCGATCGTACCCATGCCGCAGTACAGATCCAGCAAAAAATCATCGGGGCGCAGCGCGGCATACTCCCGCGCCTTGGCATACAGTACCTCGGCGGCAGGGGTGTTGACCTGATAAAACTCATGCACGCCCATCTGCAAGGCAACCCCTGCCAGCGTGTCGCGGATAAAGCCACTGCCCAGCACCGTGCGGGTGTTCTTACCCAAAATCACGTTGGTGCGGGCGGTGTTCTCGTTGACCAAAACAGTGGTCAGCGCAAATTCCGTTTGCAGTGCCTCGCACACCTGCCGTTCGCGGGGCAGGGAAGTGCCGTTCAGCACAAAGCACAAAAGGCGTTCGCCGCTGTGCCAGCCCTGCCGCATATACAGGTGCCGCACAAGACCCTTGTGGGTTTCTTCGTTGTAGGCGGATGCACCTGCCTGCTCCAGCAGGGCGCAGGCGCGCTTGGCCAGTTGGTTCATCCATTCGGGCTGCAGCATGCAATCCTCGCACAGAACAATGCGATGGCTGCGTCCGGCGTAAAAACCTGCGATAAGATGTCCGTTTTCATCCGTACCCACGGGCAGCTGTACCTTGTTGCGGTAACGGTCGGTGTTTTCTGCCCCGATAACCGGCAGCACCGGCACATCCAAGCGGCCCAGCCGAGAAAAAGCGTCCCGCACAAAGCGTGTCTTGGCCTCACATTCGGCTGCGTATTCAATATGCCGCAGTCCACAGCCGCCGCAGGGGCCGGACACAGGGCAGTCGCTCTGCCGCCGTGCAGGGCCTGGGGTCAGAAGTTTTTCCAATCGGGCAAAGGCGTAGCTTTTCATCGGTTTGACAATGCGCACCTCGGCCACATCGCCGGGGGCAGAATCGGGGATAAACAGTGCCAGGCCGTCCTTGTGGGCTACGCCGCTGCCGTCACTGGACAGGGATTCTATTGTAACGGTCAAAATTTGATTTTTCGCAAATGCCATTATAACTCCTCTGCTGCGGTTAAAATCGCGGGTACGGGGGTTGCTGCGTGCGGGTCCTTATCCATCGTTGCCAGATATTTGCTGGGGGGCACGCCCTTTACCTTCTTGAATACGCGGGAAAAGTAGAACTGGTCAAAGAATCCCACAGAAACGGCAATTTCAGCAATGGACAGGTTAGAGCTTTTCAGCAGGCTGCAAGCCTCACCCACGCGGTAGTTGGTCAGGTAATCAATAGGGCTTTGCCCCACGTTGGACATAAATACGCGGTACAGATGGCTGCGGCTTACGCCGACCGCCTTGGCGATATCGTCCACCGAAATATCGTGCGAATAGTTAAACTGGATGTACTTGATGGCCGCCAGCACGTATTGGCTGCTGGAGGAGCCGACGTTGGGCATCGTGTCGCGGGCTTCCTTCATCATATGTGCCATAAAGATGTACAGATATCCCGTCATCAGCGCCTCACACTGCGGCTCCGGCCCGCGGGAAAGATAGATGTTGTACAGCGCCTCCCGAACGGCATGCAGGTCCTTGCAGTGGTGCACAGGCCGTGCATCGCTGAACGGCATCTGCTGCACCAGCTTGCTGGCGCAGGCCCCGTTAAAGCCGACCCAGTAATACTCCCATGGGTCTGACTCGTCCGCCGCGTAGGTGATAAGCTGGTTCGGTTTTACCAAAAACAAATCGCCCTCCTGCAGGGTATGGGATACACCGCCCACCTGATACACGCCCTTGCCGGAAACAACAAGATGGATCAGGTAATGATCCCGCACCCCCGGTCCCCAGGTATGACCGGGCCGGCAGGACTCACGCCCGCAGTTGAAAATGGAAAGTTCCACGTTATCTGTGTAATTCTGTTTATAGGACTGCTTGCTTTCGTTGGACATCTTGTACACCTCAAATTAACACGGCTTAAGGGCACACCATGGCCCTTTTATTCATTATACCAACACATTCATCAAAAGTCCATAAAAGAAAAGGAAAAAATTGTTTACTTTCTCGCAAAATTTGTTATACTTAGAGTATAAATGTGCGTTTTTTAGTAACGCACTGGCCGTGTGCCCAAATTTTGAATGTGTAAATTGTGCATACTGCCCAAAGCAGTGCACAGGAAAGGCGAGTGGAACCTATGGCAAATTGTTTGGAGCTCAAACAGCAGATCCTGCAAGGCGAGTATGACGCCGCTTTTGCAAAATTGTATGGTGCAGGGCAGGAGATTGCCGCCCAACAGCGTGAACGTTATGTTACCGTGATCGACCGCTTTGCAGACAGCTTTGGCGCAGAACGCACCGTGCGGCTGTACTCTGCCCCCGGCCGTACCGAGATCGGCGGCAACCACACCGACCACAACAACGGCGTTGTGCTGGCCGGCTCTGTCAACCTGGACATTGTGGCGGTGGTTTCCCCTAACGAGGAAAACATCATCCGCATGAAATCCTACGGCTTCGAGAAAATCGACGATGTGGACCTGTCTGTTATGACACCGCAGCCCAACGAGGCCGAACACTCCGCCGCCTTGATTCGCGGTGTGGCCAAGGGTATTCTGGATGTTGGCGGCAAGGTCGGCGGTTTTGACTGCTACTCCACCAGCAGTGTGCTGCGCGGTTCCGGCCTGT
>USNZ01000203.1 GCA_900556255.1 uncultured Oscillospiraceae bacterium | reverse complement strand
CCCAGAGAAGCGATCTTGGCGCCCTCAGCGGGGTCAGCGACCTCGCCCATACCGATGACGCCGTCCTCCTCGCCGCCGATGGAGCCGACCTCGGCCTCAATGGACAGACCGTGGTCATGTGCCAGAGCGACCAGCTCGGTGGTCTTGGCAACGTTCTCATCGATGGCGTAGTGGCTGCCGTCGAACATAATGGAGGTGAAGCCGGCGGCGACGCAGGCCTTAGCGCCCTCGTAGGTGCCGTGATCCAGATGCAGAGCTACAGGAACGGTAATGCCCAGGCTCTCGTCCATGGCCTTGACCATAGCGGCAACCGTCTTGAAGCCGGTCATGTACTTGCCGGCACCCTCGGAAACGCCGAGGATCACAGGGGAGTTCATCTCCTGTGCGGTGAGCAGGATGCTCTTGGTCCATTCCAGATTGTTGATGTTGAACTGACCGACCGCATAGTGGCCGTCGCGTGCTTTGAGCAGCATATTGGTAGCATTTACCAGCATTGTTCATACCTCCAGTTAATCATAAAAGCCAGCCGCAGAAGAACTCTGCGCGCTTATGTACCTATTATACATTGACTTTGACAAAAAAGCAACAATTATTTTGTGTAAGCTGCGCGATATAGCAAGCATTGTGCGGTGGCAGGGCGGCGGGGCGGCAAGACGCGCGCGGTGTACCCTGCCCCACGCGGGGACAGGAGCGAAATGTCGGGGCGTGTTTCTGTACAAAACCATCTCTTTTGACAAATATGACGATAGTTTTTCTCATTTTCAACATGAATTTTACTAAATTGCTAAAGTGTGAACAAACCGTTGACAAACCGTCACTAAAGCGTTACAGTAAGTACACCGCAAGAGACAGACAAGGCGTCTGTTGAGGGTTTAAGAAAAGAGGAATATATATGAATACGCTCGCAATCGTTTTGATCGCAGCGGTCTGCCTGGTAGCTGCCTATGCAGGGTATGGTCGCTGGCTTGCCAACAAATGGGGCATCGACCCCGCCGCCAAGACCCCGGCCGTCCGCCTGAATGACGGCAAGGATTATGTCCCCACCAACGGCTGGACGGTGTTCAGCCACCAGTTCTCCTCCATTGCCGGTGCGGGTCCTGTCACCGGTGCCATTCAGGCCGCCGCGTTCGGCTGGCTGCCCGTTCTTTTGTGGGTATTGATCGGCGGCATCTTCTTCGGCGCGGTCACCGACTTCGGCGCGCTGTATGCCTCGGTCAAGAACGACGGTAAAAGCATGGGTATGCTGATCGAGAAGTACATCGGCAAGGCGGGACGCAAGCTGTTCCTGCTGTTCTGCTGGTTGTTCTGCGGCATTGTCATTGCCGCTTTTGCCGATATGGTCGCAGGTACCTTTAACGCCTACGGCAGCGACGGTGCCCTCGTCGAGGCTGCCACCACCAACGGCGCCGCAGGTATGGTCAGCATTATGTTTATGCTGTTTGCCGTTGTGTTCGGCTTTGTGCAGAAGAAGTTCAACTTCTCCGGCTGGAAAGAGGCCCTGTTCGGCATCGTCTTTCTGGCGTTGTCCTTCGCCGTGGGTGCCAACTTCCCGCTGATCCTGGGCAAGGCTGCCTGGAGTTACATCACCTTTGTCTATATTTTCTTTGCCGCTGTGCTGCCCATGTGGATGCTCAAGCAGCCGCGCGATTACATGACCACCTTTATGTTTATCGGTATGATCGGCGGCGCGGCCGTCGGTCTGCTGGTCGCCCACCCCACCATGAACCTGCCTGTGTTTACCGGCTTTACCAACGATAAGCTGGGCACGATGTTCCCCATCCTGTTCGTGACGGTGGCCTGCGGTGCCGTGTCGGGCTTCCACAGCCTGGTTTCCTCCGGCACGTCGTCCAAGACCGTGGAAAACGAAAAAGACATGCTCAAGGTCGGCTACGGTGCTATGGTGCTGGAAAGCCTGCTGGCGGTGCTGGCGCTCTGCGTGGCAGGTGCTGCCGCCGCTGCGGACGGCACCCCCGCCGCCGGTACCCCGTTCCAGATCTTCAGCCGCGGCGTTGCCGGTTTCTTTGAGATGTTCGGCGTTCCCGTTTATGCCGCCACCGTCTTTATGACGATGTGCGTTTCCGCTTTGGCGCTGACCAGCCTGGACGCTGTGGCGCGTATCGGCCGCATGAGTTTTCAGGAGTTGTTCAGCGTGGACGACATGCAGCACGCCGAGGGCTGGCGCAAGCTGCTGTGCAATACCTATTTCTCGACCTTTATTACTTTGGCGTTCGGTTTCCTGCTGACCCAGATCGGCTATGCCAACATCTGGCCGCTGTTCGGCTCTGCCAACCAGCTGCTGAGCGCCTTGGTGCTGGTCACCCTGTGCGTGTTCCTGAAGGTGACCGGGCGCAGCAACAAGATGCTGTTCCCCCCGCTGGTCATTATGCTTTGCGTCACCTTTACCGCGCTGGTGCAGCGCGTTATGGCGATGGTCAAGGCAATCCGCACCGCCGCAGCGGTGGGCATCCCCGCCGGGGAAACCACTTGGGGCGCGGTGTTCATCGCCAACGGTCTGCAGCTGATCATCGGTGTGCTGCTGATCGTGCTGGGCATCAGCATTGTGGTGACCAGCGTCAAGAGCTACAAGGCAAGCGAACAAAACAGCGAAAAAGCCCCTGCCTGACATGATTTTGAATATCCTGTATAAAAATACGGGTGTTTCTTGACAAATCCGCCAAATCGGCGTATGATACCTTAGTAAAGCCGCAACGGTGCGGCTGCGCGCTGTGCCGCATATGGAGGCTGCATTTTAGGTTCCAAGTCCCGGTATTCCGCCAAGGATGCCGGGATTTTTTGGAAGTATAGAGGGATTTTGCGATTTACGAAAAGGAGTGCATTATGAAACTGAAGAACACTGCCGCTTTGGCGCTGAGCGCCGTTCTGGCATTGGGTCTGACCGCCTGCGGGAGCGCTGCCTCCCCTGCTGTGGACCCCAGCGTCCCCGATGGGGACGGCGACCCCACCACCCTGACCGTTGCCATGGAGTGCGCCTACGCCCCCTACA
>USNZ01000202.1 GCA_900556255.1 uncultured Oscillospiraceae bacterium | reverse complement strand
CGGGGGTCTTTGTTGAAGATGTTCCCCTGCTCATACGGGCTGATGTGGATGCCCTTGGCGATCAGCTCGCCGTCCTCAATGTCTGCCCAGGAATCCTTCAGGTTTACGCCGCCGGCGCGCAGGCTTTTTACCTCGGTGCCGACCAGCGCAATGCCGGTTTCCAGCGCCTCGACCACAAAGTATTCGTGGCACACTTCGCGGTTTTGGGCAATCAACTTTTTGCCGGATTTTTCCTCAGCCACAAAATGCACCTCCTTGCGGTATGGCTACTGTTCCACAGATTATAACGCGGCCGTGTGCAAAAGTCAAGGGGTCACAGCTCCCCGCGACCCTGCAGGGCGCGGTACAGCGTGGTCTCGTCGGCAAATTCCAGGCTGGAACCCACCGGCAGGCCGTAGGCAAGGCGCGTGGTTTTGATGCCCAAGGGCTTGATGAGCTTGGCCAGGTACATCGCCGTCGCCTCGCCCTCGACCGTGGGGCTGGTTGCCATAATGACCTCCTTGACGGTGTCGTTCAGCCGTGCCAGCAGTTCTTTTACGCAAAGCTGGTCGGCGGTAACGCCGTCGATGGGCGAAATCAGCCCGTGCAGAACATGATACAGGCCGTTAAATTCGTGTGTGCGCTCGATGGATTTTACATCGCGGGGCTTTTCCACCACGCAGATGACGCTGCGGTCACGCTTTTGCGAGGCGCAGATCTTGCACACTTCCCCGCCGGTGTAATCCTGGCAGATACGGCAGCGGCGCAGTTGGGTCTTGGCGCACTCGATCGCCTTGGCAAGTTCCATGGCCTGGTCGTTGGGCATCGCCATGACCTGATACGCCATGCGCATGGCGCTTTTGCGCCCTACACCGGGAAATCGGGCAAACTGGTCGGCCAGATTTTCCAGCGGATCGGCATTTTGCTGCATAGCGCGGTCTCCTTAGCCCAGGCCGGGGATGTTCAGCCCGCCGGTCAGCTTGGACATTTCTTCCTCGGAGTCCTTGTCCACGGCAGAAACGGCGCTGTTGACGGCGGCGGCGATCAGATCCTCCAGCATTTCGATATCATCGGGGTCAACGGCCTCGGGCTTGATGTTGACGGCCACGACCTCGTGCTTGCCGTTCATCGTTACGCTGACCATCTCACCGCTGGCAGTGCCGATGTATTCCTTGGCCTCCAACTCCTCCTGCTTGGCGCGGATGTTTTCCTGCATTTTCTGGACCTGGCGCATCATGGCGTTGGGATCGGGACGGCCGAAGCCCTGGGGCATTCTTGCTTTCATAGGTGTTCCTCCTGCTGTCTTTTCGACAGAACGTTATTTATCTTCAATTTGGATCGTCACGCCCATGGCCTGCATGGTGCGCAGCGTATCATCTAAATCGGGTGCGCCGTGGGCAGCCTCTGCCTTGGGCGGCTCGTAGGGGCCGATGCCGCACTTGATGTGCGATACCTTATAGATGGCCTCTTTCAGCTTTTTGTTGACCTCTTTGTTGCTGCGGGCGTAATCGCGGAAGGCATCGCTGCACTCAAACAGTACGCGGGTGCCGTTGTAATACGCCTTGGTGCCGCGCAGGAAAGAAATCAGCATGGCGTCGGTTTCCTCCAACTCCTGCAAGACATTTATCCATTGCGGGAACGGCTGCAGCGGTCCTGTCTGTTTGGGGGCCGGTCTGCGCGCGGCGGGCTTGGCAGCGGGCTGCGGCGCGGGCGGTGCCGGGGGTGCGGGGCGCAGCTCCGGCTGCAGGAAGGGCGGCTCCTCCTCCTCCAAAGGCGGGGGGACCTCCTCCCCTGCCGTGGTCTGCAGCGGCGGCGGGGCGGCCTTTACGGCGGGCGCAGCGGGTGCTGCCGAAGCGGTGGCAAACGCCTGCGGTGCGGAGGCAAAGGCCTGGAGCGCTGCGGGCTGTGCGGGGGCAGGCTGGGCAGCGACCACAGGCTGTGTCAGCGAGAAAACCGCCAATTCCAGCTCAATGCGCTGGTCGGTGCCGCGGCTCATCTTGTCCAGCGCCGTGCCGAACGCATTGATGGCGCGCACAGCCTCGGTCTGCGGGGTTTCGCTGCGGGCGGCGTAGGCGGCCTCCTCCTCCGGAGAAATGCCCGTGAGCAGCGCCGTGCCGCCCTGCAAGGAGCAGAGCATCAAATTGCGGTAGTGCCCGGCCAGTTCCATGCAAAGACGGCGCATATCCACGCTTTTTTGGCGTAGATCGGCAATTTTTTCCAGCGCTGCCACGGCGTTTTGCGCGGCGATGGCGTCGCTGATATCAAACAGATAGCTGCGGTCGGTCACGCCCGCCATACGGCGCACCAACGCTTCGTCCACGGTGTTGTCCACACCGGCGCAGGTATCCAGGATGGAAAGCGCATCGCGCATCGCGCCGTCTGCCAGACGTCCGATCAGCCGGGCGGCGGCGGGGTCAAGGTCGATGTTCTCTTGCCCGGCGACATAGGTCAGGCGGGCGGCGATATCCTCGGCGGTGATGCGGGCAAAATCATACCGCTGGCAGCGGCTTAAAATGGTGACAGGCACCTTTTGCACATCGGTGGTCGCCAGAATAAAGATGACGTGTTCGGGCGGTTCCTCCATCGTCTTGAGCAGCGCATTGAACGCCGCCGTGGACAGCATGTGGACCTCGTCGATGATATATACCTTATATTTGCAGACCGAGGGCAGATAGGCGACTTCATCGCGCAGGTCGCGGATATCGTCCACGCTGTTGTTGGAGGCGGCGTCCATCTCGATAATGTCTATGATGGAGCCATCCTCAATGCCCTTGCAGACGGCACATTCGCAGCAGGGGTCGGGGCTGGAGGTGTCTGTGCAGTTGACCGCCTTGGCAAAAATTTTGGCGCAGGTGGTCTTGCCGGTGCCGCGCGTGCCGGTGAACAGGTAGGCGTGGCCGATGCGCCCGGCAGCGATCTGGTTTTGCAGCGCGGTGACGATGGGGGTCTGCCCCACCACGTCGGCAAAGCGGCGGGGACGCCATTTGCGGTATAACGCGCGATACATAATGCCATACCTCCCATACAATACAAAAGGCGGGCAGAGCACGCGGCT
>USNZ01000201.1 GCA_900556255.1 uncultured Oscillospiraceae bacterium | reverse complement strand
AGCAGCACCATCAGGTAGGTCATCACGGTAAGCGCAAGGTAGGACGCGAAGATGGTGTTGCGCATCAAAAATACCTTTCCCGCCGGGAAAAAGACAAATACCTCGTACTTGCCGATATTTCTGGGGCTGCCGTACCAGACGTCGCGGCCGGTGTGCAGCTCGACAATGCCGCCGGACACACGGGTTTTCTTGTCGTTGTACAGCTGCCGGCATTCCTCGCTTGTGCGGTTGAGCTGCGCCGGGCTGTTGCTGGTCAGCACGCGGTCATCCTGACAGATGGTGGCAACGCCGCCATCCTCCAGCGGGAAATGATCCAACAGGTAGCCCACCGTCAGATCGCCGACATTCTCGCTGCTTTTCTCCACATAGGCGACCAAAAGTCCCGGCGCATCGGTGCGCGCAAGGGCGGCAAAATCGTAAAACTTGCCGTCCTGCTCGATGGTGGCGGCGTAGGATTTTTGGGGGTAGTCCAGAATATCGCGGACATAGTCGCTTTGCAGCTGCTGCTTCCACAGCTGCATGGCGTTGCCGTCCAGCGTGCTTTGCATCTCCAGCTGCATTTCGCCGTCCAGCACCAGCACGCCGGTCAGCCGCTGGGTTTCGGCAACGGCGTTGAGGTCGCTGGGGGTGAAATCGTCTTTCATCGTCATCTCATCGCGCAGGGCAGCGGTCTTGTCCTGCAGGCGGGTCAGGCTTTTGACGCGGTCGTTGGCGGCGTCAACCTCGTACAGATGCAGGCGCGTTTCAACATAGGTAAAGGTTTCGTCCAGGGTTTGGCGCAGCATGGCGCGGTCTATGTTGGTAAAAAGGACAAAAACGCCGATGCCCACCACAACCAGTGCCAGCAGGAACAGACGGTTTCTTCTGTTGCGTGCGTCTTTAGGCATTTTCATCCCCTCCCATCGTTTTTTGTGCGTCTACGCCGTATTTTTCCAGAATGCGCCCCGTGGTGCCGTCGTTCTGCATCTGCTCCAGCGTCTGGGTCAGCGCGGCGGAAAGCTCGGCGTGGGTGCCTTTGGCAAAGGCAACGCCCAGTTCGCTTTTCATGGGGCTTTCGTCCAGCAGGCGGTACGCAATGGTTTCGGTGTCGATCCACCCGGCGAGCAGCGCCTCATGCCCGCAGACCGCGTCCACATAGCCCTTGCGCAGCGCGGCGAACATATCCTCGGTCGTGGCAAAGCTGCTGACCTGCCCCGCCGCCGGCAAGTCGGAGGGGATCTTGCCCAGGAACAGCCCCTCGCCCTTGGTGGTGGCCTGCACACCGATGCGCTTGCCCGCCAAGTCCGCCAAGTTGTGGATGTTGCTGTCGGCGCGCACCGCTACGACCTGACGGCTGTACATATACGGACCCGACCACTGGTATTGGTCAGCGCGCCCGTTCATGCTGAAGCACGCCCAAAGGCAGTCCACGGTGCCGTCCTGCAGCAGGCTGTCCTTGTCGGGCCAGCTGATTTCCTGAAATTCGACCTTGTACCCCAGGCGGGTGAACGCCTCGGTCGCCAGCTCGACGTCGATGCCGGCATATTGCCCGTTGCTGTCCAGATAGCAGTACGGCTCAAACGGGTCGATGCCGATGACCACCGTGGGCGCATCGGCGGGCAGCGCGTTATTTTGCCCCGCGCAGCCGCAAAGCCCTGCCGCCAAAACAAGCATCACCGGCAGCACGCATCGGCGCACTGCCTGCAGCCGTGATTTGAAGGAACGCAGGAACGTATTTTTTGCAAAACTGAACATACCTTGATCTACCCTACCCTACACACTGTATTTTGTAAAAACGCATAGCTTGGTTTCTTCACTCGTAATTTTGTATTATATCATAAACTGCGCCGAATCACAAGTGTGACTTTTTCTTTTTGCTGTTGCTGCGAGGAAATCCTGTTGCAGCATGTCCAAAGTGTGATTTTGTAAGTCCTACGACCCGGACGGAAAACAGCCCCCGCCGTTTTCGGCAGAGGCTGTGCGATGTATCAAAAGGTATATGTACCTGTCAGGTCAGCAGCAGGTCATGCAGCATGGCCACCGTGTCGGCAATGGCCACCGCACCTGCGGCGGAAAGTTCCTCCCGACTGCCGTAGCCGTACAGTGCACCGATGCAGGGCAGGCCGTTTTTTGCCGCGCCTTTGACGTCGTGTTCCCTATCCCCCACCATGACCGCGTCGGCGGTGTCGGTGATATGCGCCGTCTGCAGCGCATAGGCAATGACCTCGCCCTTGTCGGTGCGGGTCTCGTCCAGCGTGGCACCGCAGATGGCATCGCAATACTGCGCAAGGTCAAAATGCTCCATAATACGGCGGGCAAATTCTTCGGGCTTGCTGGTGGCCAGCACCACGGTTTTGCCGGCGGCTTTCAGGTCGCGCAGCAAGCCCGCAATGCCGGGGTAGACTTCGTTTTCAAACAAGCCCTTTGTGGGAAAATATTCCCGAAAGGCAGCCACGGCCTGTTGGCTTTCCGACGGCGAAAGCCCCATCAGATTCTGAAAGGAGTCCAGCAGCGGCGGGCCAAGAAAGCGGCGCAGGGTTTCGGGCGGTGGCTCCGGCAGGTTCAGCTTACGGCAGGCGTAGCGCACGGAGTTCAGGATGCCGGGGGCGGAGTCTGTGAGTGTGCCGTCCAAATCAAACAATACAACGCTGTATTTTTGCATAGTCGTGTACCCTTAGTTGAACTTGAAGATCTTCTGGGCAATGCGGTAGCCGCCGATGCTGATATCGCCGCCCAGCTTGCCGGGCAGGTTGCAGGCTCCCGCTACCGAGAACTTGCAGCGGCGGTACAGGCGCTCGTCGTGGGCCTTCAGGTCCGCCCACAGCTCGCTGCGCTTGCGCAGGGCATCCTCGCTGCCGTCCAGGGTCAGGAAAATGCTGGAGATGGCCATCATCATGCAGAAATAGTTCAGCATATAAGAGCGCAGCTTGTCCTGGGTGACGGGCAGGTCATACAGGTTGACGGCTTTCATCATGATGCGGGTGACGCGCAGCTGCTGGTCAACGCGCTTGATCATGTTGGCCTCGTTGACGCTCTGATCCTCGCGGCCGATGAAGTAGCGGT
>USNZ01000200.1 GCA_900556255.1 uncultured Oscillospiraceae bacterium | reverse complement strand
TCGTGAATAAAAACCTCGCGCAGCCGCTGCGGTTTGAGCCGCACTATTTTGTGACGCGCGGGCGCATTAAAAAGTGGACTTACTCCACCCCGCAGAGCCGCAAGCAAATTGAAACCGTGTTTTAAAGGGCGAACAAATCGTTTTTGCCATCTTGTCACCTGGCTTTTTGCCGTGTATAATAGGATAGAAAACAAAAATGAGGAAGTGATCAGATGGCAGAAGCATTTACCGCAGGTGTAAAGCCCGGTGGCCTTACAGATGATACCCAGATCCGCATTTTACTTTGCTATCTTATCAAAACAGCCGGTCCCCTGACGCGGGATACCCTGCAGGGTGCGCTTTTGCAGGAGCAGCTGGTCAACTACTTTGAATTTGCCGACGCTTTGGCTGAGGTGCAGAAGCAGGGCCTTGTCACCTGCGCGGATGAGCAGTACAGCATCACCGACAAGGGTGCATCGGTAGCCAGCACACTGGCGCATGATTTGCCCCGCACCGTGCGGGAGAGTGCTATCCGCGCCGTGATGCAGATCCAGAGCTGGCGGCACAAGGCGGCGTCCAACCGCGCGCATGTGGAAGAAAAAGACGGCAAGTATGTGGTGTGGTGCAATATTGGCGATCTGGGCAGTGATGTGTTCCAGTTGCAGCTGGAGATGCCCGATAAGCTGACCGCCGAAATGACCAAAAACATGTTTATTGCCCATGGCAGCGATATTTATTCCAAGCTCATGGATATGCTGACCCAGCCTGGCAGTGACGATGACCGGCCGCCGGTGGCGTTGCTGTAAGGCAGCACGCAGATACTTTGCCACGTAAAAAGCGGGCCGATGCGAGCATCGGCCCCTACGGGTTACTTCCGGGCGGGCGGATACAAAATCCGCCCCTGCGAAACCCCTAAATACAGAAAAGGGACCTGCCCTTTTGGGCAGGTCCTTTTGTTGTTTATTCGCAGCCGAGGTAGGCTTTGCGGACCTCGATGTTGTTGGCAAGCTCGTGGGCTTCGCCTTCCATCTTGATCTTGCCGGTCTCCAGCACGTAGGCACGGTTGGCGATCTCCAGGGCCATTTTGGCGTTCTGCTCCACCAGCAGCACGGTCACACCGTTGCGGTTGACCTGGCGGATGATCTTGAAGATCTCTTTGACCAGCAGCGGAGACAGACCCATGGACGGCTCGTCCAGCAGCAGCATCTTAGGCTTGCACATCAGGGCGCGGCCCATGGCCAGCATCTGCTGCTCGCCGCCGGACAGTGTGCCCGCAGGCTGGTTGCGGCGCTCCTTTAAGCGGGGCAGCAGGTCAAAGACCATATCGTAGTCGTTCTGGATAGCCTCCTTGCCGTCGCGGCGGGTGTAGGCACCCATCTGCAGGTTCTGCTGCACGGTCAGGCCGCTGAACACGCGGCGGCCCTCCGGCACCTGGGCCAGACCCAGACGGATGATCTTGTGCGGCTCCATCTTGCTGATGACCTGGCCGTTATAGTCAATTTCGCCGCTTTGCAGCTTCAACAGGCCGGAGATGGCGTGCATGGTGGTGGTTTTGCCCGCACCGTTGGCACCGATCAGCGTGACGATCTCGCCCTCATTGACATGGAACGATACGTCCTTGATGGCGTGGATGGAGCCATAGAACACATTGATATTTTTAACGGAAAGCAATTCGCCCATGGTCAGTCCCCTCCCAGATAGGCCGCAATGACCTTGGGGTTATTGCGGATCGACATACCGTCGCCGCGCGCAATCACGCGGCCGTAGTCCAGCACGGTGATCTGCTCGCAGATGCCCATAACAAAGTTCATGTCGTGCTCGATCAGCAGCACGGCAATGCCGAACTGGTCGCGCACGCTGCGCACGGTCTGCATCAGTTCCTCGGTTTCGTTGGGGTTCATGCCGGCGGCAGGCTCGTCCAGCAGCAGCAGCTTGGGGTTGGTGGCCAGTGCGCGGGCGATCTCCAGCTTGCGCTGTTTGCCGTAGGGCAGCTGGCTGGCCTTTAGGTCCGCCTGACCGTCCAGATCGAAGATCTTCAGCAGTTTTTTGGCTTCGCGGTTCATCTCGTGCTCAATTTCACGGTATTTGGGCAGACGCAGGATGCCCGTCCACATATTGTACTTGTACTGGTTGTGCAGACCGACCTTGACGTTATCCAGCACGGTCATCTCGTTGAAAAGACGAATGTTCTGGAAGGTACGCGCCACGCCCGCCTTGCTGATCAGCTCGGGGCTTTTGCCGGTAATGTCCTTGCCGTCCAGCACGATGTTGCCCTCGGTGGGCTTGTAGACACCGGTCAGCATATTGAAAACAGTGGTTTTGCCGGCACCGTTGGGGCCGATCAGCCCGTACAGATGCCCTTTTTCGATGGAAAGGTCAAGCTGCGCCACGGCCTGCAGGCCGCCGAACGCAATGCCTAAGTTGCTGACTTCCAACAGTGCCATTTACGCCACCCCCTTCGGTTCGTCCTTGCCCGTTTTGCGGAAACGGGCCACCACTTTTTTGCGCCATTCGATCATCTGCGGGCTTTGCCCGAAAATCATGACCACGATCAGGATAATGGCGTAGATGAGCATGCGGTAATCGTTCATGCTGCGCAGAATCTCCGGCAGCACGGTCAGCACGGTGGCCGCAATGACCGACCCGCGCAGGTTGCCGATGCCGCCCAGGACCACGAACACGAGGATTAAAATCGAGGTGTTGTAGTCAAACTTTTTGGCGACCAGCGAGGAATAATTCAGAGAGTACAGTACGCCCGCCATACCGGCAAACACGGCGCTGGTAACAAACGCCATCAGCTTGTATTTGGTGATGGGGATACCCACCGAGCGCGCGGCGATCTCATTGTCGCGGATGGAGGTGATGGCGCGGCCTGCGCGGGAATTGACAAGGTTCAAAATGACCACCAGCGTCAGCACGACCAGCACGATGCCGATGGTAAAGGTGGAGGCCTTCTTGATGCCGGTGATGCCCATGGCACCGTTGATCAGCACCTTGCCGTCGGCTGCAAGGTGCAGTGAGTCGGTGTCCTTTAAGGAAAAATGCAGACCCTTGGCGTCGATGCCG